>JAZQTM010000001.1:0-27055 GCA_045630765.1 Acutalibacteraceae bacterium
TTTGAAAAAAACAAAGAAGCGCCCTTTTGGGCGGTTCTTTTATTATTGGCGGAGAGTTAGGGTCTTGTACAGTGCAGTAGACGAATCTCCTTTGCGAGTTTCGGTACAATGCGGTAGGGCGGTGCAACGCTACGGCCTAAAAACAGTCCACCGGACTGTTTTCTAAACGGCCTTTCGAATCCCTAACTCTTTTTTCTAAAAAACAAAAGCCGCCCTTTTGGGCGGCTTCTCGTTTTTGGCGGAGAGTTAGGGATTCCAACCCTAGGTACTTTCGTACACAGCATTTCGAGTGCTGCACCTTCGACCACTCGGACAACTCTCCGTGCAACGTTCCCATTATAAAAGATTCCGCCGTGTTTGTCAACGGCGGAATCGCATTTTTTGAAATAAATCCTAACTTATCCCAGTAACACATCCGTTACGAGCATCACGCAGAATCCAACGAGCAGAGCGTACGTGGCACCGCGTTCACTGCCGTGAGCATGCGTTTCGGGAATCATCTCGTCACTGATAACGTACAACATCGTACCGCCGGCAAACGCGAGCGCGAACGGTAAGACCGCGGACGCGATGCTCACCGCGAAATAACCGAGCAACGCACCGACCACCTCGACCAAACCGGTAATCATCGCACATACAAACACCTTGCGCGGAGCGACACCCGCCGACAACATCGGACCGATGATCACCATTCCCTCCGGAATGTTCTGGAGCGCAATGCCACCGGCGATAATAAGCGCCTGTGACGTATCACCTGATCCAAAGCCGACACCCGCCGCAATGCCCTCCGGCAGGTTGTGAATGGCGATCGCCGTGACGAACAACAACACTTTACTCAAATTCGCGTTGTTGTGCGTTTCCGTATCGGCACCCATCAGTTTATGTAGATGCGGAACCAGTTTGTCGATTAAATTTAAGCACACGGCACCCGTAAACACACCTGCCACCGTAATCAGCAAGCCATATTTCCCGCCGTATTCCAACGAAGGAAGGATCAGCCCGAGCACCGCCGCGGCAAGCATCACACCCGCCGCAAAGGACAGGACAATATCTGAAAATTTGTGTGATATTTTTTTGAAAGCAAAACCGATCAGCGACCCGAACACCGTCGCGCCGCCAACACCAAGTGCCGTTAACAACACAAGTTCCATGCTTTGTCACCTCTAAGGCGTGCGGGAAGCCAAGACGGCTTCCCGCACGTTACTTTGTTACGCTTCGCTGAAGTCGTCCTTGCCGACGCCGCACAACGGGCAAACAAAATCGTCCGGCAGATCTTCAAATTTCGTGCCGGGGGCAATACCGTTGTCAGGATCGCCGACAGCTTCATCATACTCCCAACCACAAACGTCACAAACATACTTTTTCATAATCGTTTCCTCCTTGAGTGAAATTATTGTATCGGTTCAAAATCTGCTGCGCCGTGCTTGCATAAGGGACAGATGAAATCATCGGGTAACGTTTCGCCCTCATACACATAGCCGCAGATCTTGCACACAAACCCTTTTTTGCCTTCCGTTTCCGGTTTCGGCTTGACGTTTTCGTGATAATATGCATACGTCATCGTTTCACGATCGGACAGCACACGCGCCTCGGTCACCGAGCAAATAAACATACCGTGCGTATCAAGATCAACGTACTGCTCCACTTTCAGTGACATAAACGAATTGATATAGCGCGGTAAGAATATAAGACCGTTATCCGAACGCAACGGTTCGCAGTTCGCAAATTTATCCACATTGCGACCGCTGACAAAGCCAAACGCCTCAAACACTTTGAACGGCGCATCCACTGTTAAACAGTTGATATTCATCTTACCTGTCTGCTTAATGATATGATGCGAATAATTCGCTTTGTTAATGGTCACTGCGATACGGTTTGGGGAATCGGTCACCTGCGTGACGGTGTTCACGATCAGGCCGTTGTCTTTCTTACCGTCGTTCGAGGTCACCACGTACAAACCGTAACCGATTTTGAACAGCGCTGTCAAATCGTTCTTGTTGGCGGTTTCATCCTGCTGTGCCAAATACTCGCGACACAATTCTTCAACCAACGCATCCAACTGCGCCGTGCTCTCCTCGTTCAGTGCTGAAAGGATCTTCACGGTCGTTTCGGTGAAGGTAAGGTTCTTACTCTTTTCGAGCATACCACGCATTACTTTCGCGGCAAGCGGTGCCCAGCTTCCGTTTTCAATGAGAGCAACTGTGCGGTTACTGTAATTGCGTTCTACGAGATGGTTGATGAACTCCCGCATAAACGGGAAGATCTCCGCGTTGTAGGTGGTGGTTGCAAGCACCAGTTTGCTGTAACGGAACGCATCCTCCACCGCCTCTGCCATATCACAACGGGCGAGGTCGTTGATAACCACCTTCGGGCAACCGTTGGCTTTTAGTTTTTCAGCCAGCTTTAACACTGCTTTTTTGGTATTGCCGTACACCGAAGTATACGCGATCACGATGCCTTCTTCCTCCGGCTGATAACTCGACCACGTGTTATACAAGCCAAGATAATACCCGAGGTTTTCCTTAAGAATCGGACCGTGAAGCGGACAAATCGTTTGAATATCCAATCCCGACGCTTTTTTAAGCAAATTCTGCACCTGAACGCCGTATTTACCGACGATACCAATATAGTACCGTCTTGCCTCGCACGCCCAATCCTCCTCAACGTCCAGCGCACCGAACTTGCCGAAACCGTCCGCCGAAAACAGCACTTTGTCCGTGCTGTCGTAGGTGACGATGACTTCGGGCCAGTGCACCATAGGCGCGGTAACGAAGGTCAGTTCGTGTTTACCAAGAGACAACGTGTCCCCTTCTCCCACCACGATCTGACGATCGGCAAAATCCGTACCGAAGAAGTTTTGCATCATGGCAAACGCTTTCGCGGATGACACGATGTGCACCGTAGGATACGCTTTCACGAAATTAGCAATGTTGGCAGAATGATCCGGCTCCATATGTTGTACGATCAGATAATCCGGTTGGCGTCCGTCCAACGCATTTTGTAAATTATCCAACCATTCATGCGTGAAATTAACATCCACCGTATCCAAAACAGCGACCTTTTCGTCAAGGATCACATAAGAGTTATATGACATACCATTCGGGACAACGTACTGTCCCTCAAACAGATCGATCTTATGATCGTTAACGCCAATGTAGCGAATATCGTTTGTAATAAACATAACAATCACCTCTTTTTGATAGTTTACCATAGTATACCTTGTTTTACAACTCGGCACCTGAAATTTGTGCTCATTTTAATGTATCGGGGCCAAAACTTAAGGGGAACAATTCACCGAGCGTCAGCGTTTTCACCGCGTTGTCGGTCACCATATGGACTTGGAAATCGTCGTCACAAAACTCGCGCATCACCTGACGACAAATACCGCACGGTGATACAGGCGTATCGGTAAGTTGTCCGTTCTTCCCACCGCAAACGGCGATAGCAGCAAACGATTTCTTGCCGTCACTGATCGCCTTGAAAAAAGCGGTACGCTCCGCACAGTTGGTTGCACTGTACCCTGCATTTTCGATATTGCAACCCGTGTATATCGTTCCGTCTGTACACAGCAATGCTGCACCAACACAAAATCCCGAGTATGGGGCATACGCTTGGAGCATCGCTTGCTTGGCGGCAGTTGTCAGCTTTTCTTTCACAGAAGGCTCTCCCCCTTCGTTTCGTATTTGACGTTCAGGTAATCACATACCGTTGCAGCAACGTCTGCAAAAGTCGTACGTGTTCCCAGATCACACGGCGCGACGCCGTTTCCAAAGAGCAATAACGGCACGTATTCGCGCGTATGATCAGTGCTGACGTCACCCGGATCGCAACCGTGATCGGCGGTAATGATCAAGAGATCCTCTTTTTGCAATTGCATCAAAAATTCGCCGAGCCAACGATCAAACGCATTCAACGCCTCGGCATATCCGACCGCGTTGTTGCGATGTCCGTAGATCATATCAAAATCCACAAGATTGGTAAAACACAACCCCTCAAAAGACTGCCGTGCAGCAGCGGCGGTCGCTTGCATCCCCTCTTCATTGCTGTGAGTGAGGACTGTTTCGGTAACACCGCATCCTGCAAAAATATCCGTAATCTTGCCTACCGCAATCACCGCTTTGTCAGCGGTCTTGAGGGCATCCAGCATCGTATTCCGGGGCGGTTGCAGGGAAAAATCGTGTCGGTTCGCCGTTCGTGTGTACGCACCGTTCTCCCCTACAAACGGTCGCGCGATCACGCGTCCTACCGCATGCTCACCGCTCAATAATTCTCGCGCGATACGGCAATACTCATACAGCGTTTTCGGCGGAACAATCTCCTCGTGCGCTGCGACCTGGAACACGCTGTCGGCGGAGGTATATACGATCAAATCGCCCGTTTTAACGTGCTCATCGCCGTAATCTTGGATTACCTGCGTTCCGGAATAGGGTTTGTTGCACAACACACCTCTGCCTGTTCGCTTCTTAAATTCGTCAAGGATCTCCTCAGGGAAACCGTTGGGATAGGTGGGCATCGGTTTGTTTGAAATCAAGCCCGCCAGTTCCCAGTGACCGATAGTGGTATCCTTCCCGTTGGAGCGCTCCGCCATACGACCGTATGCCGCCTGCGGTTGCGCCTCTTGCCCGAGAAACGCCAATCCCGCAATGTTACCAAACCCCAACCTCTTGAGTGTCGGGAGGTGCAGTTTCCCTGTTTGATAACAGCTTTTCAACGTGTGTACACCCGCATCGCCAAATAAGGCGGCATCCGGCAGAGCACCTGCCCCACAGCTATCCAACACGATTAAAAATACGCGTTTCATTTTGCTTGTTCCTTTGCAAGTTTGATAAGGCGGCTGGTGCCTAAGCGATCGGCACCAAGGGCAATGAAATCCTCGGCATCCTGAACAGTGGCAATCCCGCCCGCCGCTTTGATCTTAACGTGCGGTGCGACGTGCGCGGCAAATAATGCCACGTCTTCGCGCGTGGCGCCCGCTTTGGAAAAGCCGGTAGACGTCTTAATATAGTCTGCACCCGACTGTGATACAATATCACACATCACCACTTTTTCTTCCTCAGTGAGCAAGCATGTTTCAATAATAACTTTCAGCAATTTACCGTGACAAGCGGCTTTTACGGCTTTGATTTCAGCCAGAATATCGTTGTAACGGCGATCACGCAACCATCCGATGTTGATAACCATATCGATCTCGTCGGCTCCGTTTTTTACCGCGTCCTCCGTTTCAAACACCTTTGCTGGCGTCGTACTGTACCCGTTCGGGAAACCAATCACGGTGCAGATTGCCAAACGGTTTCCCACATAAGCTTTTGCTTGTCGCACGAACGATGCGGGAATACACACCGAGGCAGTGCCGTACCGTAAACCGTCATCACAAAGAACTTGGATTTGTTCCCACGTGGCATCCTGCGCTAACAAGGTATGATCTACCTTGGATAATATAGACTGCATCGTCAAACGTATCACTCCTTACTGTGATTTCAGTGTATCACACCAACGCCCAAAAGGCAATACGTAGCCCAAAGTGTGTTTTTGATGATCCATCGGAGACTCACCGTCTGCTGCGACTGCCATCTTAACGTTCAGACACTCTCGGGTTCGATCCCCCGTTTTAAAAGAAAAACACGCGGTGCGCAAAAGCGCATCGCGTGTTTTTGGTGATCCATCGGGGACTCGAACCCCGGACACCCTGATTAAAAGTCAGGTGCTCTACCGACTGAGCTAATGAATCGTGCTATGCTATTATATATAACTCGCACCGAATTGTCAAGGAAAATTTTGATTCTTTCCCGACAAATCTTATCTTGTGCGAATCTTTTTCAAAAATGCATCAAAGTAATCCGGCAACTCGCTTTCAAACTCCAGATATTCGCCCGTGATAGGATGCACAAAACCAATTACTTTTGCGTGCAAACATTGCCCGTGCAGTTCGGGCGGTTGTTTGGTACCGCCGTACACGGCATCCCCCGCCACCGGGTGACCGAGATGCGCCATATGAACGCGAATTTGATGTGTTCTGCCGGTTTCCAATTGCAGCCGCACGTGCGAATAACCAACAAATTCTTCCAACACACGATAATGCGTAACCGCCGGTTTTGAATTGCGGTCAATAACCGTCATTTTTTTACGATTGGTCGGATGCCGACCGATGGGGGCGTTCACCGCACCTTCCTGCGCGCGCAGATGTCCGACAATCACCGCCTCGTATATACGAGTAAAGCTGTGTTCTTTGATCTGTTCAGCCAAGCCTTGGTGTGCCTTATCGTTCTTGGCAACGATCAACAAACCACTGGTATCCTTGTCAATACGATGCACAATACCGGGGCGCATCACGCCGTTGATGCCCGATAAACTGTCGGGGCAGTGATGTAAGAGCGCATTCACAAGCGTACCGTCGGGATTGCCCGCCGCCGGATGCACCACCATACCTTTCGGCTTGTTAACAACCAACAGATCGGCATCTTCATATACGATGTCAAGCGGGATGTCCTGCGCGATGGCTTCGCACGGTTCTAAATCGGGCAACTCCACCGTCAGCACCTCACCACCGACAACCCGCGCACTTTTGGTGAGTGCGCTGCCGTCACAAGTGGTTACACGTCCCTGCTCCAACAAATGCTGTGCCGCCGACCGTGTGACAGTAAGAGAGCGGGACAGGACCGTATCGATCCTGTCCCCGCGATGTTCAGTTGGTACGATCAGTTGAATCGTCTTCATGGGTCTCCTCCGTTTTGCTTGCGATGGGGACCTTTTTGTCGTCATACAAAAACAAGAAAAACACAAGCAACAGCACCGAACCGATAACGACATAACAATCCGCTATGTTAAATACCGGAAAATCAAAAAACAAGACCTTGATAAAATCCACCACGTAACCGTGGAATAAACGATCTATGAAATTGCCAAGACCGCCCGCAACGATGAGTGTAGCACTGACGTTAAAAATCGGGTAGCTGCGGAATTTTCCAAACAGCAATAACCCTAAAATGGCAACCAGTACGACACCCGTAACGACCAAAAGCAGAATGCGCTGCCCGGATAAAATACCCCATCCTGCACCGTCATTCGACACGTAATGAAGCCCCAATACCTTGGGAATCAAAACGATGTCCTCGGCGTTTTTTAAGCCAACTACCGCCAGCCATTTCGTCAGCTGATCAAGGCTGACAAGCGCGGCGGTAATCGCCAGCACCATAACTTGGAACATACCGTTCCCCCTTCAACGATCCGTCGCAACGGACTCGAGTGTTACTTATTCAGTATTGCCGCACAACGGGCACATAATCCCGCTGCTTCACCGTCCGTCTTGACGGTGTCGCTGTACGCCCAGCAACGGCAGCATTTTTCACCGTCTGCGTGAGCAACCGACACCGAAAGTCCCGCGAATTCGCCGGCAAAGTCGCCGATACCGTTCTCGCAAATCTCGACCTGCGACACGATCAATACGGTCTTGAGCAAGTCTTCGATCTCACGCACAAACGGCAAGATCTCGGCATTGCAGAACAACGTGACCTTTGCATCCAGCGAACCGCCGATCACCTTCGCGGTACGAGCAGCCTCCAGTGCTTTCTGCACGTCGTCACGCAACGCGTGAATACGATTCCATTTTTCCTCAAATGCTGCATCCGCCGTCATCGCTTCCGCCTTGGGCATCTCGTTGAGCAAGACCGAGCGCGCATCGTCATTCGCGTCGTGCGGCATAAAGGACCAAATTTCCTCCGAGGTAAACGCCAAGATCGGCGCCAATAAGCGTGTCAACGCATTCAAGATGCGATACATCGTCGTCTGTGCAGCACGGCGATCAACGCTGTCAGCCGCTTCTACATACAAACGATCTTTGAGCACGTCAAGGTAGAAGTTGGACAGATCGACCACGCAGAAATGGTGGATCGCGTGGAAAGCGTCGTGGAATTCAAATGCCTTGTACGCGGCATCCACCTGTTCAATCACCTGATTCAGGCGCAGCAATGCCCAACGATCAATGTCGTGCAATTTGTCATCCGATACACGATCCTTGGCAGGATCAAAATCGTGAATGTTACCGAGAATGTAACGCGCGGTATTACGCACTTTACGATACGCCTCGGACAACTGTTTCAAGATATCCTTGGACAAGCGCACGTCTACGCGGTAATCGAGAGACGCCACCCACAAACGGAGGATCTCCGCACCGTAATCCTTGATAACCTCATTGGGTGCAATGGCATTGCCAAGCGATTTGTGCATCGCTTTACCCTCGCCGTCAACAACCCAACCGTGCGTCAGAACTGCTTTGTACGGTGCTTTACCGGTGCAAGCAACCGAGGTCAGCAGCGACGACTGGAACCAACCGCGATACTGGTCGGCACCTTCCATATACAGGTCGGCAGGAATACCAAGTTCCTCACGTTCGTTTAACACGGCAGCGTGGGACGAGCCGGAATCAAACCAAACGTCCATGATGTCGCTTTCCTTTCGGAAATGCTTGCCGCCGCAATGCGGGCAGGTAGCACCTGCGGGAAGAATCTCATCCGCTTCGTGCGTATACCAACCATCCGAACCTTCTTTGCGGAACAATTCGGACACAGCTTTGATAAAGTCACCGTCAATGATCGGCTTGCCGCAGTCTTCGCAGTAGAAGATCGGGATCGGCACGCCCCACAAACGCTGACGGGAAATACACCAGTCGCTACGCTCGCGCACCATAGAAATGATACGATCCTCGCCCCACGACGGCATCCATTTGACATCCTGAATTGCCTTAACGGCATCGTCTTTAAAGCTTTCTACCGAGCAGAACCATTGATCGGTCGCACGGAACAACACCGGCTTTTTGCAACGCCAGCAGTGCGGATATTGGTGAACAATCTTCTTCATGGCAAGCAACGAACCGGTCTTATCCATATGGACCGCAATCGCCTTGTTCGCCTCATCGGTTGTCATACCCGCACAGATCGGACCGGCTTCTTCGGTCATACGACCTTCGCTGTCCACGGGGACACAGATACCGATCTGCTTATAGTTTTTGCAAATGTTAAAGTCATCCACACCGTGACCGGGCGCCGTATGTACGCAACCGGTACCACTTTCCAGCGTGACGTGATCGCCGACGATAACCAGAGATTCGCGATCCAGGAACGGATGCTGTGCGGTCATCAATTCGAGTTCCGCGCCGGTAAAGGATGCCAACACCTCATACTCGCTGATATTCGCGGCTTTCATGGTTTCTTCGACAAGACCCTCGGCGAGAATGTAGTTTTCCTCGCCCACCTTCACCACCTGATAGGTAAAGGTCGGACCAAGACAGATTGCCAAGTTAGCGGGCAAGGTCCAAGTGGTGGTAGTCCAGATCACAAAATAGGTCTTGGACACGTCCACGCCGGCGGCGCTCAACACACCGCGATCGTCTTTAACAGCAAATTTCACATACACGGAATAGCACGGATCCTCACCGTACTCGATCTCCGCTTCCGCAAGTGCGGTCTGGCACTCGGGACACCAGTACACCGGCTTTAAGCCTTTGTAGATGTATCCCTTGGTCGCCATCTCACCGAAGACCTCAATCTGACGAGCCTCAAAGTCGGGTTTCAGCGTCAGATACGGATTCTCCCAATCACCAAGCACACCGAGTCGCTTGAACTGCTCCGTCTGATCGTGCACATATCCCAGCGCGAAATCACGGCAAATGCCACGCAGCTCAACCGGCGACATCGTAAGCGCCTTTTCCACGCCCGCCTTGGCGCGCGCTTTAAGCTCGATGGGCAGACCGTGAGTGTCGTAGCCCGGCACGTACGGCGCCTGATAGCCCGCCATATTATGATAGCGAACAATCATATCCTTAATGATCTTGTTCAGCGCAGTACCGATATGAATATCGCCGTTGGCATACGGAGGACCGTCATGCAGAATATAACGGGGTTTCCCCTCGTTTTTCTCCATGATTTTCGCGTAAAGATCGTCCTTTTCCCATTGCTCGAGCATCACCGGCTCGCGTTGCGGCAGTCCTGCACGCATGGGGAATTCGGTCTGCGGTAAATTCAGTGTTTGGTTATAATCCTGCTGTTGCATGATAAATCTCCTTTTAGGAACTCATTTCTTTTTGCGAAACAATCCGCGAGACGGCTGATCGTCATCGTCGTCTTCCTCGTCGTCATCCTCACGGATGTCATAATCATTCCCGAATTTCAGATCGGCGAAGCGGGATAAGGGCTTGAGTTCCTCATCCGCCTCTTCTTGCACCGATTCTTCGGTAATCGGCGCCACCACAATCATATCGCTGTCGTCCTCCGTCGGTTCAACAACCGCTGCTTCCTCCACAGCCGGCTCTTCTTCCGCCACAGGTTCCTCTGCTGCTTCGTCAGGCAACAGGTTAACAAGCGATAAGTGTTCTTTATACAGTGCCAGCAATTTTGCTTTAAACTGAGTAACTTCATTTTTTATGCGAGCAAGTTCGTTCGCTTCCCGCTCAATATTGGCAAGAAGATCGCGCCGTGCCGCATCGGCATCCCGCTCGGCACTGTCCAAGAGCGCCTTCGCTTTTGCCTGGGCTTCACGAATGATGGTGTCACCGGTCCGCTGTGCGCTGAGCAATGCCGCACGAATGCTGTCTTCATCGTTGCGGTACTCTGCCACCTTGTCAGCAAGTGCCTTCATCTTTTGATTCACCTCGGCGTTTTCTTGCACGAGATGCTCCATAGTCGCCACGCACTCATCGATAAAGTCATCCACTTCTTCCGAGCGGTATCCGCGACCGCGGTTAAACTCAATGTTGCGGATATCTTCCAGAGTCATCATCTTGTCTTCCCCACTTTCCGTTATATATATTTATGCAATGTGATCATCAATCGTCCTTTTTTGGTAAGCGGACCGAGGGCTGCAACCAAAAATCGCCCTTCGCCGCGCACCGATAAAACGTCGCCTTCTTTGACCGTATGTGCCACTGCCTCACACGGCATATGATTGCACGAAACCGCCCCGCCAAGAATACGGCGGGCAGCCTCCTCGCGGGAAACCCGTAGGGCTGCTTTGACCACCGCGTCTAACCGCGGCGAAGCCACTGTATCCCGATATTCACAAAATTCACGACGTACGGTTACGTCATCGGTGTAAGGAAAGAGTGCCTGCACCCCTTCCGATCCGACTTTACTGACCGATTCTGCCAAGAAAGGTGCCAACTCTTCGTCGGCAAAGACCACCGTCAGCCCTTCACCGCAGACAATATCCCCGATCTTATCCCGTTTGATTCCCGTTGCCAACAGTGCACCGAGAAAATCACGGTGCGACAAGGTGGCAGACCGACGATACCGAAAGCCGATCGCTTTGAGCGGAAATATCGCGGTATCGGGCGGCAAAAACGACGGAAACACCCCCAAAAGGGTGCGTTCCGCTTCCTCATATCCGCCGTAAAACAAAAAGGATAATATCCCCTTTTCACGCAAGACGGCTCGTGCCACCGCCTGCCGGTGTTCGTCTAAGAAGCCGACAAATCGGGGACACGAGCGCATTTCACATAAATCACAGGCATCGTCGATGCGGGCGCGCAGCAGCGCGTCCTCCTCCGACAGATCAGAAGTAAAGCCCATTATTCTCCAGCTCGTCTAACAAATCGCCCATAAAGCCGACGTTGTACGGCGTGATAATGTAGGTGCAGTTAGCCACCTTTTTGATCTGACCGTTGTTAGCGTATGCCACACCGCTCAAAAAGTCCAGAATGCGGCGTGCCACGTCCTTATTGGAAGATTCCAAATTGAGCACGACCGTGCGTTTGGCATTCAAGTGATCTGCCACAGCACTGGCATCGTCAAAACGCTCGGGTTTCACCAACACGACCTGCAACTGTGCAGTCGCGTGAATGTTGACGACTTTATTGCTTTTGCGCGAAACGTCCTCAACCTCTTTTTCGGGGGAACGGGAAACAAACTCCTCATTCTCCAAACCGATGGTTTCCTCGCCCTGATCGCCGAACAATCCTTCCAGCTTGTCCAAAAATCCCATTTTCTGTTCCTCCTGCTCATTTATACTGTCTTTCGCCGAAGATTGCTGAACCGACACGGATCAATGTGGACCCTTCCAGTACAGCCTCCGCAAAATCAGAAGACATACCCATGGACAACAATTCCATACTACCATTATCCACTTTTTTGCCCTGAATGTCAATAAACAGTTTGTGCATTTTAGAAAAAATCGCGCGTTTTTCCGTTTCTGTGTGGAAAATCGGCGGAATTGTCATCAATCCTCGCACGCGAATACCGTCAAATGCGGCAATTTCGTCCAACAATTCCTCCAAAACATCGGGAGAAACGCCGCTTTTGGAATCCTCTCCCCCGATATTTACCTCAACCAGCACGTCCATCGCGCCGCGGTCGGTCAATTTTGCCGCATCCGAAATGGCTTTGGCAAGGTGTACGCTGTCCACCGACTGGATCATATCCACCTCGCCGACGATCCGCTTAACCTTGTTGGTCTGCAAATGACCGATCAAATGACGTTCGACACCGTCCAGATGCAAGGCATCGCGCTTGGAGAGATATTCCTGCACGCGATTTTCACCGATACAGGTAACACCGGCATCCAACACGACGTTGATAAGTTCCGGCGCCACCGTTTTGGTAACCGCCATCAATGTAACCTCTTCGCGACGACGACCGGCTGCGGCACAAGCGGCACACAAGCGTTCCTCAATAGCATTCAGGTTATCCCGTACTCGTTGCTCGTTAACGGACAAGCTTGCCGTCATACAGATCCTCTCCTTCTGTTACGATGAGGTCGTACAGCTGTATATACGTTTTATCGTCCTTGATCTCGCAAACCGAGTACCGCTCCGTCTCGTTGTGATGCAAGACCTGTATCCGCTTGAAGCGCAGAATGTTACCGTCTTGAACGTACACGCCCGCCTCTTGCTGCTCGTTGAAATAGATCGATTCATCCGGTATTACGATACCTTCGTACTGTGTTAATCGAATCTCGATCTGCTCGCGACGCACCGTAGACAACGCCCCCGACATTTGGGTGCACTGAAAAACAACCGCCACTTGATCATCCGCCGCCTTGTTAAGCGCTACCACCGTCATTTCCAACGGTTCACCTTGCACAAAGGGCATACATACGTCACGTTGCATTCCCTTTTTCAGCGTTACCACGTTCTCAAGCGGCAACACGCAGGCAAGATACCATTCGTAGTCACCGACGATCTTACCGACAAAATTCGTTTCATCCACCGTCGGCTCAAGCGTCATTGCCCGCTCAATATCACTGACCGTCAGCGACTGTGCGTTCTCGGTCGTCAACAGCGTTTCAAAACCATCAGCCGATCCGACAAAGTAACCGGACATCGGCGAGGTGACCGTAGCCGTCGCAGGCTGGAACGACGCAGCAAGTGCGGCGCGCCGCGCTTTGAGTTCGGATAACCGTGCATCAAAATTTTCTTCTTTGCCGATGGTAAGCTGCTTTTTATTCAGCAAGGTCAACATCTTGGAATGCAGCTCGTTGATCTCACCGTACGACGACAGCTGCGCCGACTGGGAGATAGAAAGCCAGGTTTGGTTGATTTGCTGATTGATACTGTTCAAACTGGCTCGATTGCTGGAGCCTTGTGCGTTGATCGACGTGAGAGAAGCGATCTCCTCATCCAGCAGATCCAGTTCTTGCTGTGCCAACGCGTCGTCTGCGCTCGTATACACGTGCGCAATATTTCCGTTTTTGGAGATACGGTTACCGTCCTGAACCGTGTAAAACACGTAGCCGTCCGTCTGCTGACGGATCACCGATTCGCTGCGATAGACCACACCCGTCGTTTTGATCGTATCGTAAGCGACCTCTTTGTCGGCAACAATGGTTTCAAGCGATGCCGAGAAGATCAGATACCCTTGCACGCCCACGTAAATAATGAACAACAAGGACAACAAGACGATTAAAACACGTTTTGCTGTTTGATTCATATCATCACTTCTCCTTTCGCAAAAAAGTTTCTATCAAGTCCATCGCCTGCTCGCGGCAATCGGTATCATCCATATAGATGGTTGTCATCCAATCCTGATGTCGAAACCACGATAACTGCCTTTTGGCATATCGTCTGGTACCTTGGCGAATCGCGTCTGCCGCTTCGTCAAGTGTAACGGCGCCCATCAGGTAGGGTTCTAATTCCTTATACCCGATCGCCTGCCGTACCGTATCGGTATTCGGCTGTTCAAGTAGCCAACGCGCTTCTGTTTCCAGTCCGTTTTCCAACATGGCGGTCACGCGCTGATTGATACGGTCATACAACCGCTCGCGATCGCGAAATTCCAGCCGCAACCCACACAACACATACGGCGATTCCGTTTTGCGGGACTCCTCATTTTGTTGCGTGATGGTACGCCCCGTTGTTTCAATGATCTCCAGCGCACGGATAATGCGTCCGTGATCGTTCGGGTGCAAACGCGCCGCCGTTTCAGGATCCGATTTTGAAAGTTCAGCCAATAACGCCTCGCCGCCCTCGCGCGCAATACGCTCGCGCAGGCGGTCGCGCACCTCGCGATTTTCGGGCTGTTGCTCATAAGAAAGGTTGTCGGTCACCGCCTGTATATACAGACCGGTACCACCGCACAGCACAGGCAACTTACCGCGGCTGTACACCTCTGTGATCGCACGATGCGCCTGTTCGGCATACTTTGCCACACTATACGACGCATTAGGCGGTAAAAAGCCCATCAGATGGTGCGGGATACCGCCTTGTTCCTCTTTGTTCGGTCGCGCCGTACCGACACAAAGGGTATCATACACCTGCATCGAATCGGCAGAAATTACCTCACCGCCGAAACGGCGGCACACCTCCACCGCCAAAGCGGTCTTACCCGATGCCGTCGGTCCCGCAATCACGCACAGCGGCACCTTTTTCGTTTTGTTGGTCATACGATCCGTCCAAACTGTTTCTCAATTTCTCTGGCAGTCAATTCAAAACATACCGGCCGACCGTGCGGGCAAGTACGAATATCCTCATTGTACAGCACACGCTGTGCCAGTTGTAACAATTCCCCGGGTGTGCTGCCGTCCCCCGCTTTCACAGCGGCGCGGCACGCAACGGAATGATAGATCCAATCAAGTCGTTCGGTTGTGATCTCCCGTTTACCGGCAAGTAATCCGCCTGCGATCTCACGCAAACTCTCCTCGATGTTTCCACCGGAAAGCATCATGGGAACAGCGCGTACCAAGAGTGTATTTCCGCCAAATTCCTCAACTTCAAATCCCGCTTGTTTGAGCTGCTCGTCAGCTTCGGTCAAGGCGCCGTATTCTTCACGGCTGAGCGACACCGAGAGCGGTGAAAGCAGGATCTGCGCGCTGTCATTGGCGGTTTTCTTCAGTTCATTATACAATATCCGCTCATGCGCGGCGTGTTTGTCAATAAAATACACCGATCCGCGCCACTCGGCAATGATATACGTATGCAGCGCTTCGCCCAACAAACGAATGGGCTCCGGTTGTTCTTGTGCGATTGTTTGCTGAATCGGCTCAGGCTGTTCTTGTACGATCGTCTGCTGTACTACCGATTCGGGTTTCGATACCGGTATCGGCGCGGGCACCTCTTTTTTGGCAGCCACATCAAAGAAACTGTTCATCACCGACGTGCTGTCACGCATCACCATTGTTCGCTCCTGCGCGATCGGCTTGGGTCGAGCGGGAGGCGGCGGTGGCGGCAGCGGCGCCGAGGAAGTTTCAATCACACGACGCGCAATCTCTCTGGCAGGGGTCGGCGTCGCATACTGCGGTTTCGGCGGTTGTACTACCGGTGTCGGCAACGTGGCTTTCAGCGGTGCGCTGTCACCTTCCAACGCCGAACGAACGGCATGATACACCGCATCAAAGATCGGCTTTTCGTTAACAAATCGCACTTCGATCTTCGCGGGATGTACGTTGACATCCACCGTTTCGGGCGGCATATCCACGCACAATACGCACGCGGGGAATTTCCCTACCATAATGGCACCTTTATACGCTTGCTCAATTGCCGCCATCGCGGTACGCGTTTTCACGTACCGTCCGTTAATGAAGAAATGCTGCATTGTACGGTTGGCACGCGCACCTTCCGGGCGGCACGTGTATCCGCACACGTTCACACCGCCCAGCGAGTATTCCACCTTCGTGAGGGTTTTCGCAAATTCACGACCAAGCACCGCACTGATGCACGCGTACAGATCGCCGTTACCGGGAGTCAACAGCTCGTCCCGTCCTTCACGGATAAAACGGAAAGAGATTTCGGGATGGGACAACGCAAGACGGTCTACCACACCGGCAACCGCATTTGCTTCCCCGACGTCCTTTTTGAGGAATTTCATACGCGCAGGGACGTTATAAAACAGATCGCGCACGCAGATGGTCGAACCACGGGGACAACCGACGTCAGACAACTCGATCTCCTCGCCGCCCTCGATCACATACCGCGTACCGGCAAGCTCGTCTTCAGTGCGTGTGACAAGTTCCACACGCGCCACCGACGCCACCGAGGCGAGTGCTTCACCGCGAAATCCCAACGTGGAAATGGTATTCAGATCTTCCTCCACGCGGATCTTGCTGGTCGCGTGCCGCAAAAAGGCCGTCGGCACGTCTTCTCTGGAAAAACCGCACCCATTATCTGTGATCCCAATATACGAAATTCCGCCATTTTTGATTTCTACCGTAATCGTGGTGGCACCGGCATCAATGGCATTCTCCACCAATTCTTTCACAACCGAGGCAGGTCGTTCGACCACTTCTCCTGCGGCAATCAATTCCGCCGTATGTTTATCCAAGACTTGTATTTTTGCCATGATCCGTGCCCCCTTTCGTTAATATTGTTGTGCTTCTTTATGCAGTTCATATAACGTCTGCATCGCCTCAATAGGTGTCAAGACGTTAACATCCAATTCTTTCAAACGACGAAGCAGTTCGTTGTCCACCGTAGAAAGTAACGACAACTGTCCGTCCTCAGCAGCCGCTTTTCTGCAACTGACCGCCGTCGGCATCGTGCCGTTATCAAGTTCTTTTAAAATTGCTTTCGCCCGTACCACGACCGAATCAGGCACACCGGCGAGTTTTGCAACTTCAATACCGTAACTGTCATCGGTCGGTCCGCGTACGATACGACGTAAAAACGTAATATCGTCGCCGTGTTTCTTGACGGCAACGTTATAATTTTTCACACCGTCAAGTTCGTCTTCCATCACCGTCAATTCGTGGTAATGGGTGGCGAACAACGTTTTGGCACCCACTTTGCGCGGATCCGCAACGTGTTCCAACACCGCACGTGCAATGCTCATACCGTCAAAAGTTGACGTGCCGCGACCGATCTCATCAAACACGATCAAACTGTTTGCCGTCGCGTTCTGCAGAATCGACGCTACTTCGCTCATCTCCACCATAAACGTGGACTGTCCCGAAGCTAAATCATCCGACGCACCCACGCGAGTGAAAATGCTGTCTACGATACCGATAGTCGCGCTGTCAGCCGGCACAAAACTACCGATCTGTGCCATCAATACGATCAAAGCCGTCTGCCGCATATAGGTGGATTTACCTGCCATATTCGGACCAGTAATGATCGACACGCGGTTGTTATGATTGTCAAGCAACACGTCGTTCGGTACAAACGGCGCGGATTGCAGCGACTCTACTACCGGATGACGACCGTTTTTAATATCAATAACCCCGCTGAGATCTACAATCGGGCAAACGTAGTTATGATACGCCGCCACCTGTGCAAAGGAGCATAGGACGTCCAATTTGGCGATCGCTTCCGCGGTAGATTGAATACGCGTAAGTTCGTTTGCGATTGCCGTACGCACCTCGCAGAACAGTTGATATTCCAACGCGACGGCGCGATCTTTCGCCCCCAACACGCGAGCTTCCAACTCTTTAAGTTCCTGCGTAATATAGCGCTCAGCATTGGCAAGCGTCTGCTTGCGAATATAGTGTTCCGGCACTTCTTCCGAAAAACTGCGCGATACTTCTATGTAATAACCGAACACGCGGTTATACCCGATTTTCAAGGTGCGAATGCCGGTTTTTTCTTTCTCTTCCGCTTCAATACGCGCAAGCACGCTCTTGCTGTCGTCCATAATCAGACGCAGCTCATCCAGCTCCGCACTGTAACCCTTGCGGATCATACCGCCTTCACGCACCGAAAACGGCGGATTTTCCGCAATCGCTTCGATAATCAGGCTGTACAAATCCGGCAAGGGATCAATGGTTTCTTGAATATCCTTCAGCAGTGCGCACTGCGCACCGACAAGACGCGCTTTGATAGGTGCAAGACGCTCAATGGTTTGACCGAGCGACGCCACCTCTTTCGCGTTCGCACTGCCGTATACCACGCGCGTCATAATACGCTCTAAATCGTAAATCTCACCAAGCAATTCCCGCAGATCTTCGCGAAGCACCGCATCGTGCACGATCTCCGCTACTGCATTTTGCCGACGAGTGATCTGCGCGGGATGTAAAAGCGGCTGCTCGATCCAGTTGCGAATTAACCGTTTGCCCATCGCCGTGCGAGTTTTATCCAACACGCCGAGCAACGAGCCGCGCTTTTCCTTATTGCGCATCGTTTCAAGCAATTCCAAATTGCGTCTGGCGGTCAAATCCAAGCGCATAAACTGAGCATCGGAATACACGTCAAGCTGCGTCATGCGCTCAATACCCGTCATTTGTGTCATATACAGATAATGCAACGCACAACCGAGCGCCAGCACCGCCGAGGCGCTGTCCTGCAACGACAACTGATCCAGTGACGGTTTACGGAAATGCTCAAGCACTCGCGAAACGGCTGCCTGCGAATCAAAGCAAGCGGGCTCCGCCTTTTCCGGCGTGACACCCAAACGGTTCGTTAAAAACTCCGTCACAGCAACGTCCGCCATCGCAACGTCGTTAAGCAATACCTCACGAGGTGCAAAACGTCCGAGTTCGTTTTGCATACGCGGAATAACGTCCTGCCCGCAAAGCTCGGTTACGTGCAATTCACCCGTAGAAGTATCCACAAAGCACAAACCAACCGTCGCAAAGCTGTCTTCGGCATACGCCACACACAAATAGTTGTTGCGCCCCTCATCCAGCATACTGCCTTCAATTACCGTGCCGGGCGTAATGATACGAACCACGTCACGTCGAACAATTCCTTTCGCCGTAGCAGGATCTTCCGTCTGCTCGCAGATCGCGACCTTATAACCGCGATTGACTAATTTGGCGATATACCCTTCACAACTGTGAAACGGCACACCGCACATCGGTGCGCGCTCCTCCTGACCGCAATCACGGCCGGTCAGCACGAGTTCCAACTCCTGCGATGCGATCTTGGCATCGTCGTAAAACATTTCGTAAAAATCACCCAAACGGTAAAACAAGATACATTGCGGGTAATTCTTTTTGATCTCAAAATACTGTTGCATCATCGGGGTTACCGGCATACCGCTCACCTCCTTTTAACATCCGAATTTCTATCTCTTAGTGGCATCCGCCGCAGCTCGAACAGTTGCCGCCGCATTGATGCTCGTCGTAATCGTCGGGGTTAAGGCCTTGCGCCGCCATATTGATAATGGCACCGATACCGTTGATCACCTTATCCAATTCGGTTTTGGCAGCGTTGTACGCCGACATCGACTCGTTCGCCATCACGCGGGCATACACCTCGCGCAATTCGATGTTGAGCTGCTTAACCTTTTCTGCATCCTGTTCAGCTTCGGGCTTCGCAGCCTCCGCGTTGATCGCCATACGCTTTAAGTTAAACTCACCAATGAGTTCCTGCAACGCGGCATCGTTATCCGCTGCCGATTGCGCCATCTGCAACTTGACAAAGCGATCATCCTGCTGGATTGCGTGTCCGATTTCTTTTGCCATTTCCAAAATCTGTTCCATTGTTCTCTACTCCTTATTTCTCGATCTCACCGGTTAAGATATAGCTGCGTGCGCCGGTGATACGCACCCTCACAAACTCGCCAATGCACGCAGGGTCACCCTGCACGCGTACGATACTGTTATCCGCAAGCCGCGCTTCCAAAAAGCCGCCTGCTTGTGCCTCTAACAACGCGCGTTGCGTAGTCCCAACAACGTCTTTCAGCCGTTCGGCGGAGATTTCCTCCTGTAACGCGGTCATTTCGGAAAACCATGCCGATTTGGTTTCGGCAGGAATGGGATCCTCCATTGTTGCCGCGGGTGTTCCCTCTCGCGGCGAAAAAATGAAGGTAAACAGTGAAGCAAACCCCACTTCACGAATTAGTGACAACGTCTGCTCAAAATCTTCGCGCTGTTCGCCGGGGAATCCCACGATCACATCACTGGTAAAGGTAATACCGGGCACCACCTGCCGCGCATAAGCAATCAGATCCAAATACTGCTCTCTGGTATACCGTCGATTCATTTCTTTCAAGATGCGATTGCTTCCCGACTGAAACGGCAAATGAAAATGCCGCGAAACCTTCTCGCACTCGGCAATGGTATCAAACAACTCTTTTGTCGCATCCTTCGGGTGCGAGGTCATAAAACGAATAACAAAATCCCCCGGCATCGCATTGATGCGCCTGAGCAGTTCAGGAAAGGTCACGCCGTGCGCCTCACCTTTGCCATAGGAGTTCACGTTCTGTCCAAGCAACGTGATTTCTTTGTACCCCTGCTCGGCAAGTTCGCGAACTTCCGCCAAAATCGTTTCGGGATCGCGGCTGCGTTCACGGCCGCGCACGTACGGTACAATGCAGTAGGTGCAAAAATTGTTGCAGCCGTACATAATCGACACGAAAGCTTTAAACCCGCCGTCACGCACCGTCGGAATCCCCTCGGCGATCACACCGTCACACGACGGGATCTCCACCTTACGACGTTTTCCAAGCAATACGCCCGCCATAAGTTCGGGCAAGCGATGTTGCACGTGCGTGCCGAATACCAGTCCCACGAACGGATAGCTCTTATAGATCTTTTCGGCGATATGCTCTTGCTGCACCATGCAACCACACAACGCGATCAGCAAATGCGGTTTCCGCCGTTTTAAGGCTTTGAGTGCTCCGACGTTTCCAAACACACGATCCTCCGCGTGTTCTCTGACTGCGCAGGTGTTAAACAGAATAAAATCCGCCTGTTCGGGTGTTTCAGTAAATCCGAATCCCATCTGTGCGAGCAAACCTTTCATCCGCTCGGAATCCGCTACGTTCTGCTGACAACCGTACGTGCGCACGTAAGCAAGCGGCGCACTTTCGGCACACCGCTGCTCGTAAAATTCACGTATTTGCCGAATAAAGACTTGCTGTTTTTGCAGTTCTTCCGGCGAGATTACACGAATGTCAGACATGCTTTTCCCTCGCTGATGTATAGATATTGATATTATATCAAATTCTGTTTTTTAATTCAATCTTTATTTCGTGTTAAAAATTACAAAAAGGTATTTATTTTTCCGTCAAAAACCAATATAATAAGAATATTGAGGAGGGGATCCTATGAATCAAACTGTTTTACCCGGCATTACGTCCGTTCACTTTGTTGGAATCGGCGGTTCCGGTATGAGTCCGCTTGCCGAGATCTTACATTCTTTGGGTTATGTCATCACCGGCTCGGATGTGAACGAATCGGATAATTTAGCACGTATGCGTCGTTTGGGGATCCCCGTCTTTTTACCGCAACGCGCGGAAAATATCGGTAATTGCGATTTAGTTGTCTACACCGCCGCCGTATCGGCTGACAACCCCGAACTTATTGCCGCAAACGAAAAGGGAATTCCGCTGATGGAACGCGCCAAACTGCTTGGTGCCTTGTCCCGTTGTTTCCCTCGCACCGTGGCAGTCGCGGGCACCCACGGCAAAACCACAACGTCGTCTATGGTCTCGCAAATTTTACTGCAAGCCGACTACGATCCGTCGGTATTCATCGGCGGCAGACTCCCCTTGATTGACGCTAATGGTCACGCAGGTAAATCCGATGTGTTTGTGTGCGAAGCGTGCGAATTTAAGGATCATTATCTGGAAATGACACCCGCCATTTCCATTCTTCTCAACGTCGATGCCGATCACCTTGATTATTTCGGCTCTTTGGATAACGTCATCGCCTCGTTCCGTCAGTTCTCCACGCAAACCACCGGTACACTGATCGTCAATGCCGAAGATACTAACACGCTGAAAGCCGTGGAAGGACTTTCCCACGCTAACATTGTGCGATATGGCTATTCGCCCGATTGCGAATGGTATGCACAAAACGTATCGGTACACGACGGCGCCTACGGTTGCTACGACCTGTACCACAACGGCGAAAAAGTCGCCGCGATCTCGCTTGGCGTCCCCGGCGAGCACAACGTATTAAACTCCGTTGCCGCTGCTGCCGCCGCACATCTGTGTGGTGCCACGGCAGACGAGATCGCCGCAGGGCTTGCCGCTTTCCACGGTGCGGGCAGACGCTTTGAGTTTTTGGGAACGGTAAAGGATATTACCATCGCGGACGATTACGCGCACCATCCCACCGAGATCGTCGCCACCCTAAACGCCGCCAAAGCGATGAACTATAACCGCGTGTGGGCAATTTTCCAGCCGTTCACGTTCTCGCGCACCGCCCGCCACTTAGATGAATTCGCCGCAGCGCTTGCCATTGCGGACGAGGTTATCGTCAGCGACATTATGGGATCGCGCGAAACAAACGAATGGAACGTATCCTCCAAGCAAATTACCGATCAGATCGACGGCGCCCACTATCTCGCGACCTTCGATGAGATCAGCCACTTTGTTGCGGAAAATGCCAAGCCGCACGACCTTATTCTCACTATGGGCGGCGGCGACATCTACAAATGCGCTCGTATGATAAAAGCATTACTGTGAAATTAACAATGCAAACAGCCCCTTGTTGCTACGGCAACAAGGGGCTGTTTTTTATGAAACTATAATTCCGGAATAGCAATAGATGTATCCGCCTTTGAGATACAAATCCTTCAAGGCGCGTTGCAAACGCGTTTCCTCCGGCAAATCCTCATACGAATCAAAACGACCGAAAAACACGTTTCCGAAAATATGCATACCGTTGCTCCACTCAGGGATACACACGTATCGCTTTTGAAACTGCGTTATTTTGGCTTGATCGCCTAATATTTTACCCAATTTCGGGTCCAAGAGCCACGATGAGCAATACACCAATTCACCCGAAAATTCCGGGAAACGCTCTTTCACCAAACGGCGTGCGGCATCGATCGCCTTATTGGTTGCTTCAGCCGAAATGTCAGAACGACTGGGAATATGCATACTCAAACATTCATCACCCGGTCGCAACACGCACTCCCATTCCGTTTTGGCAAAGGAGCGTTCGGTCGGCTCCACTACACCGTCTATTACTGCATAGCCATAATAGCACGCATCGTCTTCGTTAAAATGACAAGTAAACGCATCCGTGTCATCCTCATAGCCTGCCGAGCCGATCATCTGTGTACCACTGGGGTGATACGTACCGTTACACATCAGCGGCACAACGCGACCCGTTGCTTTCTCACGCAGATAAACAGCACGATTGGGAAGCGTTTTCAGTTGGAACTGTAACCCGCCGACGTTGAAAATTTGAACCTTGGTAAACACGGTGTCCCACGTGTAAAACGACTTGTTAATACCGGGCATTCCCGTGCTATTTTCGACCGCTGACAACGAGGCGCGAAAAACGCAAAACAAGCTTTTTATCTCATCCTCGGAAAATCCCCGGCTCCGATACTCGGCAAGCGCATTTGGGATTTGTGCCAGCACGATATAAAACGGGAGCATTGACGTGAGCACCGTACCGTCAGCCGCAGGAACGGGAACCGAGCATGCCTGCGTAAAATCACCCGCTTTGGCAAACGCAACCGCCGTTCGGATCCACGCGCTGTGCGCTGCACTCTCGTTACAGCGAACCGCGTACTCCTTCACCAATTCATAATAATCGCCAAACAAGCAAAGCTCTTGCTGCAAATCATCGATCAGCGATACATCACACGCAACGCTTTCTTCTTCCGCGCGGTAAAATTCTTCCATTTTTTCGGGATAGGTTTCAATCCCTACCGCTTTTGCTACTTCACTAAATACCATCGCCAATCCTCCTTACGGTGCCACCGTCAGTTCCAAGGAAGAAACCGACATCGCATCGGCAGCTGCCGTACATACCATTGTGACACTGTCACCCGCTTTGGCAAAGGGCAAACGGCTGTTGATGCTCACCTCTGCCACGTAGACGGTCGTATCGTCTTGCAACAGAATATAATAACAGGTTTCTCCGTCGAGCACCGCGGAACGAACATCCGCGACCACACCGGTCACCGTCTGGTCCTTTACGTCAGATCCGATATCGTCGCCCAAATGGATTTCATCGTTGTTCTGCAATTCTTGGAAAAATGCGTTCAGCGCCTCTTTAACAGAAGTTCCCGTTCCCACAATCTGGTATTGCTGTACGTCAACAAACGCGTACATTTTTACCAAACCCGCACTGTCTTTCAGCGACATAAAATACGTCGGACGATCGTTCACATTCAGGAGCAACGGGAATGTCGCCGTATAGTTTTTCTCTTGCACTTTACCTTGTGCGGATTCCATAGCAGAATATTCTTCCGCGCCGGGGCACTCGTAAAACACCGTTTCTTTGGTGCGTAAGTTAACCAACACAAACCCCACGTTGGACTCGTCGCTGGATACGCTGGTCATACCGGTGTACAAGTACACATCATCGTTCATCGCCAAGTAGTTATAACCGTCGGTCGGCTGTAACACATCTTTTTGCCCGAACAACGAGTTCCAATACCCGTTAACGTATTGACCGTTATAGGTAAGCTGCTCAATGATAATCTGGGAATCATACGCTTGGTCGATCCACTGCGGCACGTTACCGATTTCATAATAAGAACATTCACCATTGATCGCGTTACACAACACCACGCCGTCAATATCACGGCCACTCCAAAAACCAATGCGATAAGTTACGGTAGAAGCGACCCAATACGGTGTGCCGTTCTCATCGATTTCAAACGAAATGTTATCAAAGATCTTTGTGGGGAACCGAAAACGCAGATGGCGGTTCAGATCGCGCAAAAAATACTCGCTTTCGCTGTACTTGATCCCATCGCTCAAGCGCACCAAAGACGTTTCCTGCGTTTCCATATTCACCGTAATATACGCGGGGATACCGTTTTGCCGATTGTTCAACCACTTGAAAAAGTCGCCGTAAACCAACGGCGCCACACGCGTCGGTGCACCTTTGTAATTGATCTGCGTATTATACCAGGAATCCACCTCAAATTGCGATACCAAATCACTCATTTCACCGAGTTTGCGCAAGGATAAACGCTCCGCCGTGTCGCGATCCACGACCGGCACGGCATCCATATTCAATTTGCCGTTTTCTTCGGTCACGACGTTTGTGATCTCCGCCTTAAAATCGCCTTCCTCATACGTCAAAAGATTTCCGTATGCTTTGGCAGAAAAGAACGCCCAACCGGCAACTCCGCCGACGATGCTAAACGCAACGATCGCTACCACGCTTATCACGGCAACTTTAAGCGGCAAACTCAACTCTTTAAGGCTAACGCGTCCTTTTGGGGCAACGCCGCGATTGGAAACGTAAGGCACGATCATTTCAATAATCTTGTGCGTAAAATTGATAGCCGTGCAAATCACAATGCAAAGCGCCAAAAACGTCCACATATCCGTACTGCGCCAGTTGAGCGGCGGCAACATAATCCAATATAAGACACCGATAACGATAACGGAAACGATGCTTTTAATAACGGTCGATAAGCGTATTTTCATTCCAAAGCCCTTCTTTCATATATTAAGCATTGTTCATATTATTAGAAAAAACATCCGCCACTTCGCTAATCGTAATATAGGCCAGCGGATCGATTTCGTGAACAACATCTCTCATTCGCGTCACTTGATAGCGGTTAACCACAAAGTATACCATTGTCTTAGTTCGGTTGGAATATCCACCTTTGGCTTCCAACTTTGTCATACCGCTTCCAAACACATCGCTCAATGCCTTACATATCTCATCCGGCATTTCGGTTATGATCATAGCGCATTTTGCTCTGTCCAAACCTTCAACAATAAAGTCTATCGTTTTAAGGGCGGCCGCATACGTCACAATGGAATAGAGCGGGAGAATCCAGCTTTTCAACACAATCCCGCAAACCACGTAGAGAAGCACGTTATAGATCATCACGAACGTACCGACGGTAATCCCAAGCCGTTTCGAGAAAACAACAGCCATAACCTCTATGCCGTCCATCGCACCGCCAAAACGAATAGCCAAACCGCTTCCCACACCCGATATCACTCCGCCAAACAAGGCGCATAATAACAGATCCGTACCGGCAAGCGGAGAGGCAAGACTCACATCGATTGGGAAAATATCGGTGATAAGCCAAGCAAACAGCGAATAAATGGCAACGCTGTATATGGCGTAAACCGTAAACAGCCAACCCTGCTTTTTATAACCAAATAAAAACAGCGGGACGTTTAACACCAACAAAAAAAGTGATAAGGTCAACGTTTCGGGTGTTATCTGATCCAATAACATAGAGGTTCCGGAAATGCCGCTGTCATACAATTTAACAGGTGTCAAAAACAGCGTAATACCAAAGGCATTCACAATTCCGGCAAGTGTGAGCATCAAGATGTTTACGATGCGAATTTTCTTTAAATATTTTATCAACGCAAACCCTCTTTTCGATAACCGATCTCTATTTATCATAACACGATTATGCTGAATTTTCCATAAATATTTGAAAGTAAAAAGAAAAAAGCACCCGATCTTTCGACCAGATGCTTTTTTGTGTTGGCGCCTACCTTCGTTCGCATCACCAACCGAAGCGTTCGGAGGGAAGGGGATGTGTGCAGGGGGAACCGTCAGGGTTCCCCCTGCGCGTAGAGTGAGCGAAAGCGAACGGAGCAAAACACACTTGCCGACGGCAAGTGTGGCACGACAAAAAAACCTTGACGAAAATCGTCAAGGTTTTTTGTCGTGTTGGCGCCTTCCTATCTTCCCGGGCCGCTACCAGCCAAGTATTGTCAGCGCAAGTGAGCTTAACTGCCGTGTTCGGGATGGGAACGGGTGTACCCTCACCGCCATCAGCACCAACTTATTTTCAGGATCATACCCT
>JAZQTM010000002.1:0-3341 GCA_045630765.1 Acutalibacteraceae bacterium
TACTGGTTGATGCGGGCAAAGGTCGCAAGATAGGAGATCAAGCCGATGTTGGGGCCTTCAGGAGTCTCAATCGGGCACATACGGCCGTAGTGGCTGTAGTGTACGTCACGCACCTCAAAGCCGGCGCGGTCACGCGACAAACCGCCGGGACCGAGTGCCGACAGACGGCGTTTGTGAGTAAGTTCCGCAAGCGGGTTGTTTTGATCCATAAACTGGGACAGCGGCGAGGAACCGAAGAATTCCTTGATAGCTGCCACGACAGGACGGATGTTAATGAGAGCCTGCGGGGTAATCATATCCATATCCTGCGCCTGCAACGTCATACGCTCACGGATGACGCGCTCCATACGGGAGAAACCGATGCGGAACTGGTTCTGCAGCAGTTCACCCACCGAACGGATACGGCGGTTGCCGAGGTGGTCGATGTCATCGGTAGTACCGATGTCGTGACCGAGGCAATTCAGATAGTTGATAGATGCCAAAATATCGTCCACAATGATGTGGTTCGGAACCAGATCGGCAGCACGTGCAAGCAGTGCTTCGATCAACGCCTCGTCGCCCTCGGCGCTTTCCAGAATCTCCTGCAAAACGGAGAAACGGACGCGCTCGTTGACGATTTTCTTAACAGCTTCGTAAACGGCTTCGCTAACGAACAACGAGAGATCGACCATACCGTTGGAGATGATCTTGACTTCCGTATGCTCGCCGTGATCGTCTACGTCAACGTAAGCAACGCATACACCGGCGTTCTCGATCTCCATCGCCTGTTCGCGGCGGATGAATTCGCCCGCTTCCGCCATAATCTCGCCCGTGGCGGGGTTGACGATCGGACGGCTCAAGCGGCAACCGGCAAGACGGTTGGAGATGCCGAGCTTTTTATTGTATTTATAGCGGCCCACGCGGGACAGATCGTACCGACGGGGGTCAAAGAACAGGTTTTCCAGATGCTGCTGCGAGTTTTCCAGCGTGAGCGGCTCACCCGGACGCAACTTGCGGTAGACCTCTAAAAGGGCCTCCTCGGTATTTTTAGTGATATCCTTTTCCATCGTGGCAAGGATACGCTCGTCTTCACCAAAGAAATCAAGCAGTTCCGCATCCGAACCGAGTCCCAGTGCACGCACGAACGTCGTCACGGGAAGTTTACGGTTCTTATCGATGCGAACGGAAAATACGTCGGAAGAATCGGTTTCGTATTCCAACCAAGCACCGCGGTTCGGGATCACCGTGGAGGTGAACAACTTTTTACCGGTGCTGTCATAGCTCATGCCATAGTACACACCGGGGGAACGCACGAGCTGCGATACGATAACGCGCTCCGCACCGTTGATAACAAAGGTGCCGCTTTCGGTCATGAGCGGGAAATCGCCCATAAACACTTCGGACTCCTTGATCTCGCCGGTTTCTTTATTGATAAGACGCGCGCGCACGTACAAAGGGGCAGCGTAGGTGACGTCGCGCTCCTTACATTCCTCAACCGTGTATTTCGGCGTATCGCTTAGCCGGTAGTCTAAAAACTCCAGCGACAGATTACCCGTGTAATCCGTGATGGTTGTGGTATCGTTGAAAACGTCTTTCAGACCTTCCTCCAAAAACCACTGATACGAGTTCTTTTGGATCTCGATGAGATTTGGCATATCCAACACTTCGTTGATCTTGGAAAAGCTCATACGTGTTGTCTTGCCCAGCTGGACCGGTTTGATATTAACCATCGGCTTCCATCACTCCTGTTCTATAGTTTGCCTTGCCGTCCGTTCGGGCGGCGGATGCTCCGTTTTGATACCGTCGGGCGGGAGAAAACCGTAAAAAAAACTTGCATTTTTCGACCGATTGTGGTACACTAAATTACGGTATTCGCATACTTCCCTACGATAATGCAGTATACTATAATACAGGAAAAAACTGCCGTTGTCAATGCGTATTTGAGAATTGGCAGATTTTTTTATAATTTTTTCAACTTTTTTCAAAAAGTGGATGGTTTTTTCGGTCAGGCATCGGCAATCTGACCGAAAAAGAAGGATAGAAACACTTGGATCCGTTGTTTATTTATGATGAAAGGCGGCGTTTTTGATGAAAAAATACGGAGTACGATTAGTCGGTTTTTTGGTGTGTGTGGCACTGTTATGCACCGGATGCGGCGGCACAGGCAGTAAGGATACCGAAACTACCGGCACCACCACGACCACTGTGCCGACCACTACGACGACGTTAACGCCGACCACCACGCAAAACGCCGAGGCGGCAAGCGGGTTGCTTGTCAATTGCCCCGACGGCAAACGGGTGGATGCCGAGTTGTTGGCGCGGTTGCAGGGTGTGTGCAGTCCGTACAAGGATACTCTGTCCTTTTATTATAAGGATCTGGTGAGCGGCTACAGCATCGAGTTCCGTGCGGATGAGATTTATCAGACGGCAAGCGTTATCAAGGCGCCGTATATCCGCTATTTACTGGAAACCAAGAACATCGATTTCAATAAGAAATTAAAAATGACGAAAAAGCAGGGGGGATCGAGTCACATCGACGCCCAGCCGCTCGGTACGGAATTTACCGTGAAAGAACTGATGGAGTACGCGATCCGTTACAGTGATAATACGGCGTACTATATGTTGAACGAGGAATTCGGGTTCTCCGGATTTAACGCGTATGCGGATAAACTTGGCATTCGCTCCAACGAGGTGAACAATTTAACGTTGGTATTCCCCAAACCGCGTTTCGGCTATTTGTCGGCACGGGATGCTGGCTTGTATTTTGAGGATATTGCCGAGTACATTGAGAAAGGTAGCGAAAATGCCAAGATGCTCAAAGGTTGGCTGACCACCACGACGGTTGGCGGCATGCTCGCTGATGCGTATGGCGACACCTACGAGGTGGCGCACAAGTATGGATTGCAGGATCTCGGCAACGCTTACAGCCGCGCGTATCACGACGCAGCGATCGTGTATGCGCCGCAACCGTACGTTTTGACGATCTTAACGACGTTGGAAGAGGGCGCCGCTGCTGACAAGGTATTCGCCAACGTGGCATCGTTGATCGATGCGATCCAAACACAGTTGCACGTGGAAGTTGAATCCGAGGTTAGATAAAGCGAGGAAATAGGTATGCGTATTGTTATTAAAGTAGGCACCTCCACGCTGGCACACGCGACGGGGCGTATTAACATCCGTCGTGTGGAGCAGTTGTGTAAGGTGATGAGCGATCTGAAAAATGCCGGGCACGAAATTGTATTGGTTTCCTCCGGCGCTATCGGTATGGGAGTCGGCAAGCTGGGATTGAAAGAACGTCCCGCAGATATGGCGACCAAGCAGGCGGCTGCGGCGGTCGGTCAGTGTGAGCTGATGTATACATA
>JAZQTM010000003.1:0-5741 GCA_045630765.1 Acutalibacteraceae bacterium
CTGAGACCTGTTCCGGGCGGCTCTGATCCGAGCGGTTCCGATCTGCTGCCTTCTCCCCCGCCTCGACGGTGTCGTGGGCAGCAGCAGTCGCAGCCGCAATCGTTGTCAATGAGCAGCAAGATCACGATGATGAACAGAAGCCACGTGCAATTGACGTCGCCACAAAACAGGTTTCTCAAACACATAACGAAGATCCTCCCTCAAAATTCAAGTATCAGCAGCCGCAACCGCAACCGCAACCATTGTTGCGATCGTTGTAGCAGCCGTCACCGCAATCACTGTTGTCGATGAGCAACAGAATAACGATGATGAACAGTAACCAGGTGCAGTTTGCCTCGCCGCAGAAGAGATTACGCAGACACATATTCGGTTATCCCCCTTTCCGTGAAACCGCAGGAGAGCCTCCTGCTTTCATTTCATCCTATGCCGTTCCCGATAAGTGGTGATGAAATTTTGAAAAAACTTGATTTCGTGAGAAAACGAGAGCAAAACGGTGCTAAACTCCGAAAATCAGAAAAAGACAAGCGACTTTGACTTTATTTGACTTTGACTTTATTTGACTTTCGTTGTACCATAAGAGCAAAGGAAGTGAGCCTATGCGTATCAGTGACGCGATAACCGCCTATATTATGAGTATGATGGAACAGGCGGAGGACGGTGCGGCGGAGTTGCGCCGTAACGAATTGGCAGAACAGCTCGGTTGCGTACCCAGCCAGATCACCTACGTGCTGACCTCGCGGTTTACCCCGCAGCAGGGCTACGTGGTGGAAAGCCGTCGCGGCGGAGGCGGGTATATCCGCATCCGTCGGGTGACACCGCAACGGGAAGCGACGCCGCTGATGCACATCGTCAACTCCATCGGTGAGGAACTTGTTCCCGCGGCGGCGGAGGCGATTTTGCAAAGTATGGTGTATCAAGGTTTTTTGAGCAAGCAGGTGGCGAGTGTGATGGCGGCGGCGCTGTCCGATCGCGCGTACCGCGACGTACCGGTCGAAACGCGTGACCGATTGCGGGCATCGTTGCTTAAACATATGTTAGCCGCATATATCTAAGGAGGTAGTGTTATGTTATGTGATCACTGCGGGAAATACCCCGCGACCACCCATATTACCAAAACCGTCAACGGCAAGACGGCCAAATGGAATCTGTGCGCACACTGCGCGGCAGAGCAGGGGGTAGGCACCGCGTTTGGCGGACTTGGCTTTGACCTGAACGATTTTTGGGGTTCGCTGTTTTTAGAGCCTGCCAAGCGCGCACCGGAGGATACCGTGCGTTGTGAGGATTGCGGTCACAGCTTCAAAGAGATCGCGGAACTCGGCAGACCGGGTTGCCCCTCTTGTTACCGCACGTTCTACGACCGTCTGTTGCCGTCCATCCAACGTATTCACGGCAAGACGCAGCACACGGGCAAGATTGCCGAAAAAGCGGACGATTCCCTTAAGAAGGAACACGAATTAAAAGAACTGCGTGAGCAACTGGCGGCGCATATCGCCAACCAGGAATACGAGCAGTGCGCCGCACTGCGCGATCGTATCCGCGCGTTAGAGGAGGGGGATGCACAATGACGGAAAAATGGTATCAGCAAAGCGGCACCGACGGTGATGTCGTCGTCAGCACCCGCGTCCGCTTGGCGCGCAACTTAACTCATATGCCGTTCCCCGCCGGTATGACGGCGGAGCAACGGGAAGAAGTCATCGGTCGCATTTTTGAAGCGTTCCCGTCCGACGGCAGCGGCGCGTTTTCGTGTATTCGTATGACCGCACTGTCCGAATGGGAAGCGCTGTCGATGGTGGAACGTCATCTCATCAGCCCGAATTTCACCGCGCATCCCGAAGGTGAAGCGTTGCTCTTATCTCCCGATGAAAGTGTCAGCGTGATGATCGGTGAGGAAGATCACGTGCGAATTCAAGCGATGCACGCGGGCTTTGCGTTGGACGAAGCGTTCACGGCGTCAAACTGCTGGGATGATTTTCTCGACGCACGCCTCCATTTCGCATTTGACGACCGCCTCGGCTATCTTACGCAATGTCCCACCAACCTCGGTACGGGTATGCGCGCTTCGGTGATGCTCCATCTGCCCGCACTGCAGGAAAAGGGTGTCATTCAGCAACTCGCCAATACCGTTTCCAAATTGGGATTGACCATTCGCGGTATGTACGGCGAGGGAAGTCGGTCAGAGGGCGCGATGTATCAGCTCTCCAATCAGGTCACGCTTGGTATTACCGAGCAGGAAGCGATCGAGAATCTCAAAAGCATCGTCGCACAGATCGTCAAGGAAGAACGCGGCTACCGCGAGCAGTTGCGTGCAACGCCCGCGCTGGAAGATCGCGTTTACCGTTCACTCGGTATTTTGCAAAACGCGCGCCTGTTATCGGGCAAAGAGTTTATGTCGCTGATTTCCCACGTGCGTATGGGTGCCGCGATGAATATCTTGACCTCGGTCGATTTGAATCGCATCAGCCATCTGATGATCGAAGCACAGCCCGCCGCGCTGATGCAGCAGGCAGGCTGCGAACTGGAACCCGCCGAGCGCGATAAACGGCGCGCGGCATTGGTAAGAGAAAGATTGAAAGGGTGATCGTATGTATCGTTTTAAGGGCTTTACCGAAAAAGCCAATACGGCGCTGAATTTTGCCATTGAATCGGCGCAGCAGTTAGGACATACCTACGTCGGTACCGAGCATATCGTACTCGGATTGCTTATGGAAGGGACGGGCGTTGCCGGCACGTTGCTCGGCGCACACGGTATCACCGCCGCCGCGTATCGTGACAAGATCACGGAAAGCGAAAACGGCGGTCAGCCCACGCGGTTGAGTCCCAACGATTTCACACCCCGCACCAAAAAAGCAATGGAACTGTCGGTGGCGGAAGCCGCTTCCGGCGGACGGGGATACGTCGGCACCGAACACATCCTGCTTGCCGTCTTGCGGGACGAAGGCAGTGTGGCGGTACGCTTACTCACCGCTCTCGGTGTGCGCTCCGGCGAACTGACGGATGAAATTATGGAAACGTTAGCGGGCGCCGCACCGCAAAGCGCGGGCGCAGCTCCCGCCGGTTCCAAAGCGGCAAACGGCAAGAGCCAGACCCCTGTGCTCGACCAGTTCGGCCGTGATTTGACCGAGATGGCGCGCGACGGCAAACTCGACCCCGTCATCGGCAGAGCGGAGGAGATCCAGCGCGTAGTGCAGATCCTCTCCCGTCGCACCAAAAACAATCCGTGCCTCATCGGTGAGCCGGGTGTCGGTAAGACCGCCGTGGCAGAGGGACTCGCTCAACGCATCGTCGCGGAGGAGGTCCCCGAAACCCTGCGCGGCAAGCGCGTGGTAACGCTCGACTTGACGGGTATGGTTGCGGGCACCAAATACCGCGGTGATTTTGAGGAACGCATCAAAAACGCGCTCGAAGAAGTTGCCAAGGCGAAAGACGTCGTGTTGTTTATCGACGAGATCCACACCATCATCGGTGCGGGTGCCGCCGAGGGCGCGGTGGATGCCGCGAACATCTTAAAACCGTCGCTCGCGCGCGGTGAAATTCAGGTCATCGGCGCGACCACGTTGGAAGAATACCGCAAATATATCGAAAAAGATGCCGCACTGGAACGGCGATTCCAACCCATCACGGTGGGTGAGCCGTCCAATGAAGAAACCATTGAGATCTTAAAAGGGCTCCGCGACAAATACGAAGCGCACCATAAAGTCAAGATCACCGATGCGGCGATCGTCGCTTCCGTACAACTCTCCACACGCTATATTTCCGATCGGTATTTACCCGATAAAGCCATCGATCTGATCGACGAAGCGGCATCCCGCGTGCGTTTGCGCGCGTATACCGCTCCCACCGACGTGCGGCAATTAGAGGAAGAAGTCAAGCGCTTGGCAGCAGAGAAAAAAGCCGCCGTCAACGAGCAGGATTTCGAACGCGCGGCACAACTGCGCGACGAGGAAAAGAAAGTCACCGAGCAGTTGGAGGAAGAACGTGCTCGCTGGCAAGAGAAAAACGCGGGCATTTCGGGCGAAGTCACGCCCGAGGATATCGCGCAGATCGTGTCGGGTTGGACGGGTGTCCCCGTATCGCAATTGACCGAAGCAGAAGGACAACGCTTGTTACGTTTGGAAGAAGTGCTTCACGAGCGCATCGTTGGTCAGGACGAAGCGGTTACCGCCGTCGCCAAAGCCATTCGCCGCGGTCGCGTGGGACTCAAAGATCCTCGCCGCCCGATCGGTTCGTTCATCTTTTTAGGCCCCACGGGTGTGGGTAAGACCGAACTGTGCAAAACACTTGCCGAAGCGATGTTCGGCGATGAAAACGCGATGATCCGTCTGGATATGTCGGAATATATGGAGAAACACACCGTTTCGCGCTTGGTCGGCTCGCCTCCCGGCTACGTCGGCTACGACGAGGGCGGTCAGCTTACCGAAAAGATCCGCCGCAAGCCGTATTCGGTGGTGCTGTTTGACGAGATTGAAAAAGCGCACCCCGACGTGTTCAATATGCTCTTGCAGATCTTGGAGGACGGTATTCTCACCGACTCGCAAGGACGTCGCGTGGACTTCAAAAACACCGTTATCATTATGACCTCCAACGTCGGTGCGCGGCTGATTACCGAAAAGCACAGCTTCGGTTTCGGCGGCGGTGACGAGCAAGCTTCCAAAGAAGAAGCCGACCGTCGCAATCGCGAAAAGGTGATGGGCGAACTCAAAAAGACCTTCCGCCCCGAATTCTTAAACCGTGTGGACGATATCATCGTGTTCCATCAACTGACGGAGGAAGATATCCGCCGCATCGCGGGACGGATGCTGTCGTCGCTGAATAAGCGCGTCAACGATTTGGACATCACGCTCGCCGTATCCGACGAGGCGGTTGCCGAACTGGCAAAAGTCGGCTTTGATCCCATCTACGGTGCGCGACCGCTGCGCCGCGCGATCCAATCGAAGATCGAGGATCCGCTCGCGGAAAAATTGCTGGAAGGGCAGTTTAAGGCAGGGGAGAGCGTACGGGTAACGATGGAAGGCGACCAATTCGTTTTTGTCGTTGACAAATCTGACGCTATCGACTAAAATACCAAATGAGTGAGCCGGGCAGTCGCGCACACGCGTCGCGTGTGTGAGGAAAGTCCGAGCATCACAGGGCAGGATAACGGCTAACGGCCGCCGAGGGTGACCTTAGGGAAAGTGCAACAGAGATATACCGCCACGATTTCGTGGTAAGGGTGGAAAGGCGAGGTAAGAGCTCACCGGCACACAGGAGACTGTGTGGCCCTGCAAACCCTATCCGATGCAACGCCGACTGAAGCGATACATTGGCCCGATGTGCTTCGACGGGCGGCTGGAGCTGCGTGGCAACACGCAGTCGAGATAGATGATTGTCCAAGACAGAACTCGGCTTACAGGCTCACTCACTTTTTTACAAACCAAAAGCACCGCTGACACGTTCGTCAGCGGTGCTTTTTTCTTTGCAAATTACAGCACGTTTTGCAACGTCGGCACTTCCAAATCGTGCATTTTTTGTAATAACAGGCGGCAACGGCGCACCTCGGCAACAAAATCCTTATGCTCGCCGTGTGTAAGGATCGCGGGCAGGCTGACCACGCTTTTTTCCACCTCGGTCAACGTGATATGCGGCAAAAACATTGAAAAATACCGCGTCTTGTCGCGGTAATCAGCGGCAAATTCTTGAGCGGTGGTAATCGGCATCGCCACGTCCCCTTGTTTAAACAAGGATTCCATTTTCTCGGTCTTTGC
>JAZQTM010000004.1:0-26183 GCA_045630765.1 Acutalibacteraceae bacterium
GCATGGCGAAAAACCGCTTCAGTATGCCGCCTGTTCGGTTGATTACGGAGCAAATGCAGAGTTCAGGGCACCCGATACCGATGACCGTCAGGACTACGTTCTGAAAGCGTATATCGTATCGAGAGACGGCAAAACGCTTGCACAGCAGAGTTTCAACTTTACAGTTTTTGCAGACGTAACACTTCCGGATAACAGCGACGTCGTTTTGATCACCGATCTTGAAAACGGCACTCACGAAATCGCTGGTGAAACCGTCGAAGTCAGCAGAATTGCTCGCGGCGGCATGGCCTATTTCTTGTCAAGAAAGACCGGTCACGATGCTGTTAAAGGGTTTACACCTACAGATTTCAGAATGTGGTATGACAAAAAGCTTGACCGCCTCGCCCCCATTTCAAGGCAATGCTTTACGGCAGACGGCTTTAAGCCTATCTTGATTTGTAACGGTAGTTACACGCCCAAATGTGTAGTAGGCGAAAAGTTATACGAAGGTAAACGTTACGTCATTTGTTTGGCAGATTTAAGAGAAGAAAATCCCGTTGCCAAACGATTCCGTAAAAAACTCCTTGAACTGTAAGAAAATCAAATCAAAAGCCGACCGTGCGGTGTACGGTCGGCTTTTTGTTCGTTCACAGCAAAACGTAAGTATCGATCTTAAATAGAGTTTTTGTGTTCTCCCCCGCTTGTACTTTACGCAACGGTATGCTATACTGATAAAAACTTCAAAGTAAGGAGTTTGTTGATGATAGAAAACAACAAACCGATAAAAATTATTTTTGACACCGATATCGGCGTAGACTGTGACGATGCAGGTACGTTAGCCATGTTGCATCGCCTTTGCGATAAAGGTGAAGCCGAACTGCTGGCTGTTACCCATTGTTACAGTTCCCCGTATGCCGCCGGTTGCATTGATGCCATCAACCGTTTCTACGGTCGGGAAGTACCCGTTGGTATCAACTATGCCGTTGCCGAAGAAGCCCATAACGGTCGCGCCACGTATGCGGGAATGCTATGCGATCTGTTTGAGAACAATTACCCCGCCTCCACCTTTGGCACTGCAAATGCGGCACCGGACACCTTAACGGTATTGCGCAAAACATTGGCACAGGCAGAAGATCACAGCATAACGCTGGTAGCAACCGGTGCACTCACCTCGATGGCAAGACTTGTCACCAGTGAAGCCGACGACATTTCCCCCCTTACCGGCAGAGAATTGATCTCCAAAAAGTTAGCGCGTACCATCGTTATGGGCGGCCGTTTCTTTGAATCCTGGCCGATGGTGCTGTATCCCGACGGTAACACCTCAGGAGATCCCGTCACATGGGAATGGAATATTAAATGCAGCGGCTTGGAAGCGGCGAAAACCGCTTGTGACGGATGGCCCGGAGAGTTAGTCTTTGCCAGCTATGAACTGGGATCCTATATCAAGACAATGGTCGGCTATCCCAAACGCGCACAAGCGGGTGATCCGGTGGCCGCCGCCTACGAGATCCACAACCACGGCAGAGGTCGTTGCAGTTGGGATCAAACCGCTATGCTTGAGGCCGTTCGCCCCGGTATCTACTGGAATTACCATGAATTCGGCTCCATCACGGTTGACAACGATTTTGTGACTCGTTGGAAGCACGATGACAGCTTAAAACACACCTATTTGCTTCCCAAAGTTGACTATGAAGAGATTCGTCAAGTGATCGACGATTTGGTTGACGGTAAGTAAAATCGCTAAAGACCGACCTTGATGGTCGGTCTTTTTATCTTTATACCCCACCTTCAAAAAGAGTGTTGCTTGCGCTCAATAAGTATGATACAATAACGCGCAGGAGTGATCGTTATGATTAAGAATTATATTTTCGATTTTGGAAACGTAATAGCGCGGTTTGACCCCGATGAGTTAACCGCCGTTCACGTTAAAGATATCAACACACGCAAAAGCGTCAGTGACGTAGTTTTTGACCGATTATATTGGGATCGGTTAGACGATGGCAGCATTACCGACAGCGAAGTAAAAGACGGTATTTGCAGCCGTTTACCGCAAGAATTACACGACTGCGCCTGCCGCGTTTATGACGATTGGGTGGTATCTATGCCCACGATCGAAGGAATGCGCGAAGTGATAGCCGACGTTAAGGATCACGGCGGAAAATTGTATCTGTTATCAAACATCAGCGTTGGCTTTGCCGAAACCTATGCCGACAACGCTGCCGTGAAGGACATATTGGACTTGTTTGACGGGTTGGTGTTTTCCGGTCCTATCGGACTTGCCAAACCGAACCGAGCGATCTACGAGCATTTACTGAATCGTTTTCATCTCACTGCCGAGGAATGTCTGTTTATTGATGATAACGCCGCCAATATTTCCGCCGCAAAAGCGGTCGGTATTCACGGATATTTGTTCGACGGCGACGTCAAAGCATTGAGAAAATCGTTATTTTCGGAGGAATCGTAATGCTTTCTAATTTGCATACACACACCACACTTTGCGATGGTAAAAACACGCCCGAAGAAATGGTGCTTGCCGCTATTGACAAAGGGTTTTCATCGATTGGTTTTTCCGGTCACGGCTATACCGATTTTGACCTGTCGTATTGCTTAAAAGATATGAACGCCTATATCCGTACCATTCGCGACTTGCAAAAGCAATACCAATCAAAAATCGACGTTTATCTGGGCGTCGAAGAAGACAGTGGGTGTCCTCTCCCCAAGCGCTCGGATTTTGACTATATTATCGGCTCATCTCATTATGTTCAACTCAACGGCTCTTATTATCCTGTTGATTGCGGAGTTGACAAACTACAAGCGTGTATCAACCTCTTCGACGGTGACCCTCTCAAATTAGCGGATAGCTACTACCGTACTTTTTGCGATTATATTCACACACGCAAGCCGGATATCATCGGCCATTTTGATTTGATTACCAAATACGATGAACTTGATGCCTCGCTATTCTTAAGCGATCCCGCATATCAATCACTTGCCGAGCGGTATTTGAAAGAGGCACTGAAAAGCGACTGCTTGTTTGAGGTAAATACCGGTGCCATCGGGCGTGGATACCGTACCTCCCCCTACCCCGGCGCAGAGCTATTACACGTATTAAAAACAAATGGCGGAAAAGTAACGTTGTCATCCGACTGTCACGCGGCAGATAAACTGGACTGTTTCTTTACGGAAGCAAGAGTTATGCTTCGCGACATTGGTTTTCAGTACATCTACGTTTTATCTAAAGGTACATTTATCAAGGATTATCTGTAAAAAAACACCGAGGATTATTCCTCGGTGTTTTTTATATGTGTAAGTAAAGCTTTACATCCGCGATGGATCTGTTCAAATACCGCTTCGAACCGTCCGCTGTACCAAGGATCTTCAATATCCCCGGGCGTATCGGTGAAATCCAACAAGCGGTGTACTTTTCCGTCGGGATCACTGCCGATAACACGCATCAGGCGCGGGAGATTGTATTCCTCCATTACGATAATATAACCGAAAGCATCGTAATCCTCCACCGTTATCTGACGTGCGCGGTGGTCGCCGAAAGGAACACCGTGTCGACGCAAGGTGTCCGCCGCCTTCGGATATATCGAATTCCCGATCTCTTCACGAGAAACAGCCTTGGATTCGGCGTAAAGGTCTTCCCCTTGCGTCAAATCTTTGAAAATGTATTCTGCCATCGGTGAACGGCAAATATTGCCGTGGCACAAAAACAATACTTTTTTCACGTTTATCGTCCCTTTACAGGATATTGAAAACCAATTGATCCGACTCCAAGGAAACCGCAATACCGACAATCGGTCGGTCGCGATTTCCGACGATTTCCGAAGCAATCTTATCCTCGATTTCACGGCGAACAGCATTACGCAGATCACGCGCACCGCGTTTACCGCCATGTGCTTTCTCCGCAAGGTGCGAGGGCACGTCCTCTGTCCACGTCAAGCGTATACCGCGTTCGGTAAGCGGTTCCACAAGTTCACCCAGCATCAGCACCGCGATCTTCTCGTAATCCGATTTTGTAAGCGGAGCAAAGTATACGACCTCATCCACACGGCTGATAAATTCGGGACGCAGGAAATCGGAAAGCGCTTTCTTCGCCTTGTCACGCGATGCTTGTGCGTCACTCTTACCGAAACCCATCAAATTCTCTTGAATCTGACTACCGGCATTGGAAGTCATCACGATGACCGTATTTTCAAAATTGACAATACGACCGTGAGCATCGGTAACGCGCCCTTCGTCCAAAATTTGCAGCAAAATATTGAGAACGTCGGGATGCGCCTTTTCAATCTCGTCAAACAGAATAACCGAATACGGTTTTTGGCGTACTTTTTCGGTTAGTTGTCCCGCCTCGTCGTAGCCGACATAGCCGGGCGGTGAACCAATGATACGGGAAACGGCGTGTTTCTCCATAAACTCCGACATATCCAAACGGATCAACGTTTCAGGTGTATCGAAGAGTTGCGCTGCCAATACTTTCACCAGTTCCGTTTTACCAACGCCGGTAGGACCGACAAAGATAAACGACGCGGGACGGCGGCGCGGGCTGATCTGCACGCGGTTGCGGCGAATTGCAGCCGCAACCAACGAAACTGCCTCATCTTGACCAATAACGTGACGGCGCAGTTCGTCTTCAAAATCCGCCAATTTTGATAATTCGTTTTCTTGAATTTTAGAAGCAGGAATGCCGGTCCACAACTCGATCACTTTCGCAAGATGTTCTTCACCGAGCGGCATATGAATCGCCTCGTCACGGATCGTCTCGATCGCTTGCTGTGCTTTCATCAACTGTGCGCGAATGTTTGCCAGCTGCTCGTAATCGATCGTTTCACCCGCCATCGCATCCGATTCTTGCTTTTGAAGCTGTTGCTCTTCAAGCAACAGTTTGGCATATTCGTCTGCTTTTTTATTTTGCAGCGCTGCCGTGGCACATGCTTCGTCCAACAGATCAATTGCCTTATCGGGCAAATAACGGTCAGAGATATACCGTTCAGACAGCACGGCCGCTTTACGGGCAAGCGCATCAGACACGACGACGCCGTGATATTGCTCGTAATAGGATTTGATACCGCAAAGTATTTGTACGGTATCTTCAACGGACGGTTCTTCAACTTTGATGGGTTGGAAACGACGTTCCAAAGCCGCATCTTTTTCGATATTCTTGCGATACTCGTTAAAGGTTGTCGCACCGATCACTTGAATTTCGCCGCGCGACAGTGCAGGCTTAAGGATATTGGCTGCAGACATACCGCCTTCGGAATCACCGACACCGACCAAGGTATGTACCTCGTCAATGAATAAAATGATATTACCTCTTGCCTTGACTTCGTCAACCAAGCTTTTAATACGGCTTTCAAATTGACCGCGGAACTGCGTACCGGCCACTAAACCGGTCAGGTCCAACAGACGCAGTTCTTTATTTTGCAATTTATACGGCACGTCACCGGCAGCCATACGCAAGGCTAACCCCTCAGCGATCGCCGTTTTACCCACACCGGGTTCGCCGATCAAGCACGGGTTATTTTTGCTGCGGCGGCACAAAATTTGCACCGCGCGATATACCTCACGGTCACGTCCGATAACAGCATCTAACTTTCCGTCACGCGCTTTGGCGGTAAGATCGGTGGTAAAGTTATCAAGAATACTGCGCTTTTTTGTTTCTTTTTTCGGGGGATCGGACGGGTTTTCGGATTGTTTCTCGGGGGTGCTTTCCGCACTCAAGTTTTGCCCGAACAAATTTTGCAGAAACGGAAAAGCGGTAGCGCCTCCCGGCATAAAGTTTTCGTCTTCGCCGTCTTCCATATTCATCAGCTCACTGAGCTGTTCATCCATTTGCTCAAGTTCTTCTTGCCCGATACCGAACTTCGTCAACATCTCGTCCACAGGCTTGATACCAAGCTCTTTGGCACACGTCAGGCAAAGCCCCTCGTTCGTACTCTTGTCACCTTCCATACGGGTAACAAACACGACGGCGGGGCGTTTTTTACAACGGGAACAAACCATCACGGGTACTCCTTTTTATATGAACTCACTGAACAGATTCTGAAGCGGCCGACGTGGGAGCGGTCGTTTCTTTTCTCAATTTAAAATACAATTGCAAATATTTAAAGAACGAGAACAGCATCGTAGCAGCCACTAAAACGATCAGTACCGTTAATACACTCTGCGGCATATCTGCCCATAAAACAATGAGAAGCATCACCGCATAAAACAAGAAAGTGGAAACTTTTCCAAACCATTTTGATCCGCGTATGGTGGCATTTTTTGAGAGCAGGATCCATCCGCCGATCGTCTGAAGCACTTCCTTTATTAAACAGATAATCGCAAGCGGGATAAGTGCGGTATAACGCACGACCAAACACATAAGCACCGTGATCTGCGTCAGCTTGTCCGCTACCGGGTCCAAGAGCTTGCCGAACTCGGTAATTTGGTTGCACCGTCTGGCAATCACACCGTCAAACAAATCCGTTAACCCGGAAAGCAACAATACCACTAAAGCCCCCGTTAACAATTCGTTAATGTAGAATACAACAAAGATTGGAAGTAAGACAATGCGAAGTAAAGATAAAAAATTAGGAATGTTCCATACAAATTTTAAACGTTCCATAGTAGGTTACCTCATTAAATCTTAAGAACTGACGAGAGAGGATTGATTTCCGCAACCCATCCTGCCACTATGCTGTTATCCAAATTCTCCTGTGTAAAGGGACCCGTAGTAGTACCGCTTGCAATCAATTGCATAATCGTTACCGCCACCAACGCAAATACGACACCTTTTATCAAACCAACCACTGCACCCAACAAACCGTCCGTTTGACGAATAAGGGGTAATTTCGTGAGCGGTTTCAACAGTTTCTCTAACAAACGAATCAATAACATGAGTATGGCAAAGAGAATCAAAAAGGCAACAAAGCGAATGACCGCTACCATTACAGGACGAATGAGATCATCCACCAAGTAATCAGCAACTGCGGTGCCTGTTTGATCGTTACCGACAGAATCGCGAATGCCTTGCGTGATCGTCTCGGTATCCAACGCAACCTGTACAAATTTAGGAAGCGTATCAAAAATCGTTTCCGTTTGTTCCGTCAACGTTTGAGCGGCACCCTCTACAACGGTTTCGCTCCAAGCCGTTTCAATCTTTTCGTGCAAACTGTCACGCAACATCCCGTCATACACCATCGAGGACACGGTGTTGCTCAAGGAAAGCGCCAGCACAAACGCCACGATACAACCAACAAGTTGGATAATCGTACGAATGAATCCACGGCGATAGCCGACAATCGCTGTAATAGCGATTATGATAACAACAACAGCATCTAAAATATACGGCATTTGAGAGTCTCCTTTACTGTATTAACAAGTATTGTCCCTTGTCTATACAAAAAATCACGATTCCGCTTCTACGCGTTGTAATTCACTCAAGGTTAACAGCAATGGTTGATCGCGATATTGCGTGACCAAAAGCGAATCCGTAGGCGTGTGAATTTCGCTTAATAACGCTGATTTTTCAAAATTATACAAATGGGATTCTGTCAGCACCAAGATCTCCGAACTTTGGCAAGACACACTGCGGAAATTGCCTTCCATCATCTCACTTTTCCAAACCGTTCCGGAGCCGTCGATCGTCCACAGATAACCGTCTCCGGTACTACCGGAACGCCGCAAGACAAGGCCCGACAACGTCGGCGTAGCACTGTAACCAATCGGCTCAAATCCGTCAAGAGATACCTTTTCAACCGCTTTTCCGCGGGCAGGAAGAATCCACATTTCTTTATCACCGACGGCAAGAACAGCACCGCTGCTGTAACAATTAACGTCATACAAAAGCAGATCCGAACCACTGTATTCGGTGGGTTCGGTGTTCGAAAAATCAAACATCAGCAAAACGGATTTTAACATACCGCTTTCAGCTGTTGTGCCGACGGCTGCAATCGCATTGCCGCTGCTTGCCAAGGAAATATTTGTCAGCAAATATTTCCGACACTGATAGGAGAACACCGATCTGCCGCGGCGATCATACACTTGAATTTCGCAAAGATAGCTCTGTGAAGCGCTATCCGTTATCACGCCGACCATACCCGACGATAAAACACACGCCGCGTATATCTTACGGTTTTCCAGTTCCATAGACAGCACCGTTTCGCGGCGCGTTTCCAATCGGAAGCGGCTGCCCCCCACCTCGGTAACCAAGGCGTACCGTCCTGCCGTATGCATCACTGGATCGGAAAAGGGATGACTACGCGTAACGACACGCGATGCCGAAGAATTGTAAAAGTGCAAAGAGGTATCGGTAAGAGCAACCAAATGTTGATTGACTTCATCCAACGCTAAAAACGAATTCCCTTGAGCTGAAACAGGGAAACCGTTGCCGATCTGTGCATCACCAAAACGAGTTTCTGCCCAGTCCAAAACGGCTTCGGGAGCAAGCTTATCCCAATTGTTCCAAACCAGAAAACCGGCGAGTAAAACAGCAGCTACGATCAAAAGGCGTACAAACAAACGCAACCAAGGGAGATATTGATTCTTTGGACGCCGACGCGGCGTTTTGGCTTCACTCACGATTGCTCCTCCCCCTCATACCAAACTTCATCTAAACTCAATCCACAAGCGGGAGCCGTCGCCCCGGCGCATTCACGGTCGCCGCTTTCTAATGCTTGCTTAACGTTTTCCACAGACAAGCGACCGGCGGTTACATCCAATATCGTACCAACAAGGATACGGACCATATTGTATAAAAAGCCATCCGCTTCTACTGTGTAAAGAAGAAGATCGCCCTCACGGGTTACTTCAGAACGGCGAATCGTTCGCACTTTATCCTGCACGGCACTGCCCACGGAACAAAACGCTGAAAAATCGTGTGTACCCAAAAACAAGTGGGCTACCTCATTCATCCGCGCCTCATCAAGCGGTGAACGCAACTGCAACGAAAAGCCTTGCTCAAACGGATTGCGTGCCGCCCCGTTCCAAATACGGTAAACGTAACGTTTCGCTATCGCCGAATACCGCGGATGAAAGGTGTCTGACACGGCTTTACAAGAAAGCACCGCCACATCTTCCGGCAAAACTGCGTTGAGCGCTTGTACAAACTTGTCGTCAGACAATCGCTGCGGCTGCGCCGTAGTGCAATAAAACCGACGAGCGTGTACACCCGCATCTGTACGGCTGCAACCGGTAACGGCACTGCGAACACCGGTTATCCGCTCAATCGCATCCTGGAGAGTTTCCTGCACGGTAATGCCGTTCGGCTGTACCTGCCAGCCGTGATATCGCGTTCCGACGTATTGTAACGTCAAACATACATTTGCCATACAGAACCCTTCTTTTTCATTAAATCGTAGGAGCTATAAACACGTTGCTCAAAATAAGCAATGTCACAAATACAACCATTACGAGAAGTGCCACATAATCACGTGCGACCATGTGCATTTGTTTTAAACGGGTACGTCCTTCCCCGCCGTGATAACAACGGCATTCCATTGCCGTTGCCAGTTCATAGGCGCGACGGAAAGACGAAATAAACAAGGGCACCAGCACCGGTATCAAAGCCCGAACACGTTGCAACAAGTTTCCACTTTCCATATCAGCGCCTCGTGCCTTTTGTGCAGACATGATCTTATCCGTTTCCTCAATCAGTGTTGGGATAAAACGCAAGGCGATCGTCATCATCATAGCAATTTCATGCACACTGATACGAAGCACTTTAAGAGGACTTAAGACACGTTCCAACGCATCTGTCAAAACCGTCGGCGACGTGGTATAGGTCAGCAAAGAGCCAGCCGCGATTAGACACAAAATACGGATTGAAATAAACAGCGCCGTATAAACACCTTCCAGTGTTATTTTTAACACCCAAAATTCTAAAAGAGGCTGCCCATCAACATAAAAGATATTGATAATTGAGGTAAATATGAGCAGTGGGATCACCGGTTTCAAACCTTTTAAGAACAGTTTGATCGGAATGCGAGAAAGTGCGACACACACGCCGAGCAAAAGAATCGATGCCGCCAGCCCGATCCAATTATCCGGTATGAATATCAAAAGAATGTACGCAAAAACAAGCACCAGTTTCACGCGAGGATCCATTCGATGGATCAGCGAATTACCGGGGAAAAACTGACCGATAGAAATATCAGATAACATCGTCAGCGCCCCCTTTCAGCAAAGAGAGCAAAGCTGTTTTCGCATCTTCGACCGTGTAAACGCTGTTCGGAACCGCAAAACCACGCTCGCGCAGTTTCACAAAAATCTTGGTAACCGCCGGTACCGAAAGTCCCATATTTTCCAATTCGGAAGCTTGTGAAAAAATACGCTCCGTGGTTTCAAGCATCGCAACGGAACCGTTATTTAACACCAACACCCGATCGGCTACACGGGCAATATCCTCCATACTATGCGACACAAGTAAAACGGTAGTATGATATTCTTGCTGATACGCACGAATTCGACTTAAGATCAGATCTCTGCCGCGCGGATCCAAACCGGCGGTAGGTTCATCGAGAATAAGGACACGCGGACGCATTGCCATTACACCGGCGATCGCGGCACGGCGTTTTTCACCACCCGAAAGTTCAAAAGGTGATTTATCGAGCAAGTCGGCTTTAAGTCCCACCCATTCGGCAGCGGTAAGCACCCGCTCGTGAATCTCTTCGTCGGACAAGCCCATATTCCGCGGTCCGAAAGCAATATCTTTATAAACGGTTTCCTCAAACAACTGGTATTCCGGATACTGGAACACCATCCCCACCTCAAAACGAACCTTGCGAATTTCTTTGGGGTGTTCCCAGATATCCCGACCGTCCAATAACACACGCCCGGAATCCGGTTTCAACAGGCCGTTAAGGAGCTGCACAAAACTGGATTTCCCCGATCCCGTATGACCAATCACGCCAACGAACTCACCCTCCTCGATGCTGACAGAGACATCGTGGAGAGCTTCCCGTTCGAACGGCGTTCCCGCGGAATACCGCAATATGCAGTTTTGTGTTTCAATCAAAGCCATGGGGTTTTTCTTCCTTTACAAAATTGACGACAATGCCTCAACACATTCATCAACCGTCAGAACATCGTTCGGCAATTGAACTCCCGCCTGCCGAAGTGCATGCACCAATTCCGTCGGTTGGGGAACATCCAATTCCAGTTCACGTAACGTTTCCACATTTGAAAACACCTCGTAAGGTGTACCGTCAATCACGATCTTACCGTTTTCCATTACCACAACACGTTCGGCCAATACAGCTTCTTCCATGTAATGGGTAATCAATACAATGGTAATTCCTTCTTCACGATTCAAACGGCAGATGGTGTCAATAACCTCTTTTCTGCCGCGCGGGTCCAACATCGCCGTCGGTTCATCCAACACGATACACTCCGGCTGCATTGCTAAAACACCGGCAATCGCCACACGCTGTTTTTGACCACCCGATAATTTATGCGCTGCGTGCCCACGGTACTCATACATACCGACCGCTTTGAGCGCCGCGTCCACCCGTTCACGAATCTCCGCCGGTGCAATTCCTAAATTCTCCGGTCCAAACGCCACATCTTCTTCCACGATCGTGGAAACCAACTGATTGTCCGGATTTTGCAGTACCATTCCAACCATGCGACGGATGTCGTAGAGTTTATCCTCGTTCGTCGTAGAAATATCGTTAACGAGCACGGCACCGCCAAGCGGTAACAAAAGTGCGTTAAAATGCTTTGCCAAGGTGGATTTTCCACAACCGTTATGCCCAAGCAAAGCAATAAACTGACCGCGAGGAATGGTTAAATCAACACCATCCAGCACCACCGCGGAATTCGGTTGGTCTTCACCCTCTTCATATCGAAAACGGACAGAATCCGCCGAAATCATATTCATACGCTGCCACCCGCTTTCCACATAGCGGTAGCACCACAAGGCAACACCAAGCCGCTTTGCGTAACAGGCAGACCGATTTCATCCGCGGAAGTCGTACCACCGAACCGCGGAACGATCAAGGAACCCAACATATACTGCATCACCGACGGAGATAAACCCGTGGTGTAGGAATTTACAAGGAAAAAGAGCGGGTTATCCGACAAGAGTGATACGCATTCACGCACCAGACCGTAAATCTGCTCCTCTAATTTCCATACTTCGCCGTTCGGACCGCGACCGTAAGACGGCGGATCCATCAAAATCGCATCGTAAGTATTGCCACGCCGTTGTTCGCGCTGAACAAATTTCCCGCAATCGTCAACCAACCAGCGCATGGGACGGTCGACCAAGCCGGAGGAAACGGCATTTTCACGTCCCCACGTAACCATACCTTTGGAAGCGTCCACGTGCGTGACGTGTGCCCCCGCCGAAACACAAGCAAGTGTAGCTGCGCCGGTATAGCCAAACAAGTTTAGCACCCGAATCGGGCGATTTGCGGCACGAATCATAGTAGCCATCGCGTCCCAGTTAACCGCCTGTTCCGGAAATAAACCGGTATGCTTGAAACCCATCGGCTTTAAGCGAAAGCGCAGCCCGCTGACGGCAGGCGAATCGTAACCGATCTCCCAGACGTCTGGCAACGGTTTATAGGTTTCCCAATGACCGCCGCCCGTATGGGAACGATGATACCGCGCTTGCGCCGCTTTCCACAGCGGGTGTCTTCGACCGGTACTCCACAAGATCTGAGGATCCGGACGAATCAACAGACAATCCCCCCACCGCTCCAAACGTTCGCCGTCGGTTGCGTCTAATAATTCATAATCTTTCCAGTTTTCCGCTGTTCTCATAGGAAAAATCCTTTACACGTCAAAGGTAGTTTGATGGGCAATCCCCAAATGCGCATACGCCGCCGGCAATACTACACGACCGCGCGGTGTGCGGTTGATAAAACCAAGTTGCAAGAGATACGGCTCGTACACGTCTTCGATGGTGACGGCTTCCTCACCAATCACCGCCGCCAATGTATCTAAGCCAACGGGACCGCCGTTGTAGTGCTGGATCATCGCCATCAGCATCCGACGATCGACCATATCGAGACCTAACTCGTCCACTTCCAGCTTATCCAACGCGGTTTGCGCAACGGACGCGTCAATACCGCCGCCCGTCATCACTTGAGCAAAATCGCGAACGCGTTTGAGTAAACGGTTAGCAATACGAGGAGTGCCGCGCGAACGAGAGGCGATTTCAAGAGCACCGTCGTGATCACAAGCGATCCCCAAAATTCCTGCGCTGCGCGCCACGATTTTAGCCAGTTCCTCGGGTGTATACATTTCCAAACGGCATACCACACCGAAACGATCACGCAAAGGCGCTGACAACTGACCGGCACGCGTGGTAGCACCAATCAAGGTGAATTTCGGCAACGGGAGATGGATGGAAGAAGCCCCCTGCCCTTTGCCGTTAATAATATCGATCGAAAAATCTTCCATTGCCGGATAGAGGATTTCCTCAACCGTACGGGGTAAGCGATGGATTTCATCAATGAACAACACGTCGCCCTGATCGAGATTTGTCAGCAACGCTGCCAAATCACCCGCACGTTCCAGCGCGGGTCCGGAGGTAATACGGAAATTCACGCCAAGTTCGTGTGCAATAATGGCGGAAAGTGTCGTCTTACCAAGTCCCGGAGGGCCGTACAATAACACGTGATCCAGCGAATCGCCGCGCAGTTTAGCGGCATTGATAAAGACGGAAAGATTGTCCTTTACCTTTTCCTGCCCCACGTACTCAGAAAGCGTGCGCGGGCGAAGCGGGTTGTCCCCTTCATCCTCAGGCAGATATTCTGTGGACATCATGCGGTTTTCATAATCCATTTCCTGCACGGTTCATCACCTCCTGCCAAGCGCACGTAACGCTTGCCGTACCATTTCTTCAACGGACAGATCGCTGTCCAATTTCGCCACGGCTGCCGATGCTTCACCGGCACTGAAACCGAGCATTGTCAGCGCACCGACCGCTTCCGTCGCGTTACCGGATGCGTTGAAACCGCCAACCGCGGTCCCCTTATCCAAAACAACACCATCGGTTGCAGACGGCAATCCAAATTTATCTTTGAGTTCCAACGTGATGCGCTGTGCCAGTTTAGGACCGACACCCTGCGCACGAGTAAGTGCTTTATAATCACCGCTTGCAACGGCAAGTGCCACACGTTCGGGGGAAAGTTCCGACAAAATGGCGAGTCCCGCTTTCGGACCAACGCCATTCACCGAAGTGAGTAATTTGAAGCAAGCAAGTTCGCCGTTGTCAGCGAATCCAAACAGTTCCACCGCATCCTCGCGAACGTTCAAAATGGTATACAACATCACTTCCGCACCGATCGCCGGAAGTTGACGCGCTGTGTTGAGCGTAATGAAGCACTGATACCCGACACCGCCGCACTCCACGACAGCGAGATTCATCTCGCGATGAATAAGTGTTCCTCTCACACTGTAAAGCATACCGTTACCGTCCTTTCATAATGCGAAGTTTAAGTGCCGTTCCGCCTGTCTGTGCGTGACAAATGGCAATTGCCAACGCATCGGCGGTATCATCCGGTTTGGGAACGGCTTGCAAGCGAAGCAACCGCCGTGTCATCTCCATCACTTGCGGTTTCTGTGCCTGACCGAAACCCGTCACCGCGCTTTTTACCTGCAGTGGTGTGTATTCAAACACCGGCACACCGCACCGCTCTGCAGCAAGCAGAATAACGCCGCGCGCTTCCGCTACCTCAATAGCGGTTTTTTGATTGTTCTGGAAATACAACTTTTCGATCGCCATAGCGTCCGGCGCAAACTGCGTCAGTATAGCCGTAAGTTGATCGTAAATTTGGTTTAAACGCTGTGAAAACGGCGTGCCGGCCTCGGTGGTAACGGCTCCGAAATCCTGTGCGTGAAAGCGTCCGCTATCGTATTGTATCACGCCCCAGCCAATAATGGCATAGCCGGGGTCAATACCTAAGATCCGCAACCGATCACCGCCTTTTAATATATTCAAACAAGTATAACATATTTTTAAGAAAGTATCAATGCTTTCATCGCATTTATTGCAGTTTTTGCCGCAGATTCCGTCTTTTCGGATTTATCGTTGGACAACCCTGCTTTTTCGCGTTCTTGATTCCATACCACGTGCAAAACACATCCTGCACGCAATCCCAGGGATGCTGCCACCGTATACAAAGTCGCAGACTCCATTTCCGATGCCAAACAACCGCCGCGCAACCACGACTGCCACTTGCTCTGCAGCTCGTAGGATACCGGTGAAAGTTCGGGAGAATGTTGTCCGTAAAACGAGTCTTTACAGTGAACAACACCTGCGTGAACGGTAAAACCTTCACTCTGCGCCGCATTCACCAGCGCATTGCACACAGCAAGATCCGCCACCGCCGGAAATTCGATCGGCAAATATTCACGGGAAGTCCCCTCGGCACGGATCGCACCGGTAGCAACGACGACATCCCCGCCGCATACTTGCAGCGCCATTCCGCCACAGGTGCCGACGCGAATAAACGTTTTAACACCGCAACGCGATAATTCTTCGACACAAATCGCGGTAGAAGGACCGCCAATACCGTGCGACGTCACCAATACGCGATGACCGCAAAGCGACCCCGCCCACGTGGTATATTCACGATTACTTGCAACAAAATGTGGCTCATCCAGCAAACGGGCAATGGATTCGACGCGTCCGGGATCACCGGTAATCACGGCATATTCTGCACCCTCAGACGGCTTCAGACCGATATGATACATCCGTTCTTCATTGAAGTTCATTTATCGAATTCTCCTTCATTGCAAAATCTATCTTGAGTATAGCAGAAATTGACTTGTCAGACAAGCAATATTCTGCTATAATATGTAACAAATTTGTAAAAAGGATCGTCGTTATGAGCGCTCTTTCCGCCCATCGCGTAAGTAAATATTTTGGTGACCGTTGCTTGTTCGACAAGCTGTCATTCGACGTAGGCGAACACGACAGAATTGGTTTAGTCGGTTCAAACGGTTCCGGAAAAACCACGCTGTTCCGTCTGTTGATCGGTGAAGAATCAACAGACAGCGGCGATATTTTGTTGTCTAAAAATACCCGCATCGGCTATTTGGAGCAACACACACTGCAAAACGAAGCCATCACGGTCTGGGAAGCTGTCGAACGCGTTTTTGAGCCGATCCGCCGTATGGAACGCGAACTTGCGGAGCTTGGTGACAAACTAATCGCCGTCAGCGAAGTACCTGCCGAATGGTTGGATCGTCAGCAACGGTTACAGGAAGAATTTGAAGCGGCAGGCGGTCTGTATTATAAAAGTCGCATTGCTTCCACCTTAAACGGGCTTGGTTTCACAAACGAACAATTCACACAACCGGTATCTACCCTCAGCGGCGGTCAACGTTCCAAAATCGCTATGGGCTGTTTGCTGTTATCCGACGCGAATTTGCTGTTATTGGACGAACCGACCAACCATTTGGACATTCCCTCTGTGGAATGGTTAGAGGGCTTTTTGCGCTCTTACCCCGGTGCCGCCATCATCATTTCGCACGACCGATACTTTTTAGATAAAGTCACCACCCGCACGTTGGAAATTACGCAAGGGACGGTATACGCCACCAACGGCAATTACACAGCTCACAAGGAAAAGCGTGAGCGCGACAAAGAAATAACGCTGCATCAGCACAAAACAATGGAACGGCAAATCAAAAAGTTGGAAGACAACATTGCTTTACTCAAGCGTTGGAACCGCGAAAAATCCATTCGTGCCGCCGAAAGTCGCGAAAAACGGTTAGAACGGCTTAAAGAGCAGCAGGTACAGGTCGAGCAAGCGGAAAACACCATTCGTTTCGGTTTCACCGCCGACACGGTCAGCGGCAACGAAGTGCTGGAAGCGGGCGAGCTTTCCATGGGCTTTTCTTCCCCGTTGTTTTCCGATGTTAACTTTGGGTTGCGACGCGGTGAGCGCGTTTTCCTTATCGGTCCGAACGGCTGCGGAAAAACCACGCTTCTTAAGCTTATCACGGGCGAATTACAGCCGCGTTCGGGATATCTTCGTTTAGGTTCCAAGGTATCAATCGGCTATTACGATCAGATACAATCGCAACTATCGTACGATAAAACGGCTCTGGATCAATTATGGGACGACTATCCCGATCTCACTCAAACAGAAATCCGCAATGCCCTTGCCGCCTTCCTCTTTTACGGTGACGAGGTGTTTAAACCGGTATCGGCTTTGAGCGGCGGTGAGCGCGCTCGTTTATTGTTATTGCGGCTGATGTTGGCACACGATAATTTGTTGCTGTTGGACGAGCCGACCAACCATTTGGATATTGCCTCTCGCGAAGCGTTGGAAGCGGCTTTGGAAGGATATGACGGCACGTTGCTGATCGTGTCCCACGATCGATATTTCATCAACCGAATGGCATCACGTATCTTGCATATGACACCAAACGGTTGCGAGAGTTATATTGGCAATTACGATAGTTATATCGAGCGCTGCGCGGTTTCGGAAAGCGCTGCCGTCACACCCGATAAACCGATTAAGGAAAACGCTTACAAGCTCCGCAAAGAACAGGAATCCCAAAAGCGAAAACTAACAACGCAAGTGCGCCGATGTGAAGAAGACATCACCGCTAAAGAAGCGCTGATTGCCGCATTACAACAGCAATTGGATCAACCTGAGATCGCGGCACAGTACGACGAGGTCGTGCGTATTTCCGCCGAGCTGGAACAACACAACAACGACCTGGAAGAACTGTTTGCTCGCTGGGAAAATGCGCAAGCAGCACTCGAATCACTGATATAAAAAAGCCCTTTGCCGTTTTTGCGGCAAAGGGCTTTCCCTTTACAGTCCGAATTCGCCTTCGTAGCTGACAAGACTTGCATCCTGCACGCCGTCGATTGCCAGCATGGTGTCGATGATTTTCGTTTCGCTGCTTCCTAACGTAACCTCAACCGTCATTTCACCGCCGTTGCGGGTGACGATCCGTGATTTGATACGATATTTCGGCAAAACGTTCAGCGCTTTTTTCACCGCCGTGGTTTTTGCGGGATCGTAGCGGACGATCAGCAAATACGGGCATTTATTTTTGCGATAGATCACCGTGATGAAATAGTATAAGATACCAAGCAACAAGCACGCCAAACTGCCGGGCAGGAACAAACCTGCACCGCTCATAATACCGCTGGCGATCGCCCAAAACATAAAGATGGTATCCACAGGATCTTTGATTGCCGTTCGGAATCGAACGATGGATAATGCACCAACCATACCGAGTGAAAGTGCCAAATCCGAACTGATGGTACGAATCACAACCGCCGTCACCATACACAGCAGTACCAGTGAAAAAGCAAATCCTTTGGAAAACAGGACACCGCGAAACGTTAAACGATAGACGATCAGGATGAACAGTCCCATTACGAACGCCACCAATAGCGACAACAGCATTTCTCCCATCGTCACCCCGGTATTAAACTGTTCGACTACACTGTTTTTGATCATATCCAAGAAACTCATAATGATCTTCCTTTACTGCATTTTTCGGCACAATTCGTATTTGGAAATCGCATTACGCGACATCGGTACCGTTTTAAGAAGTTGCCTTACCGCATACGGTAACGCATCATCGTATTTGACCTCGATCACCAAACGGTCAGAGGGAAACACCGCTACGGTCGGCAGATCTCGTTCAAACATATCTACCGAAAACCGACCGCTGTGAATATCCCGATCAAAGGTAATGCGTACATCCTGAAACACATAAGCTTCGCGATAGTAATCCACGATCACCATCGGACGTAACAAACGCGTACGGCACTTGGCATAAAAGTTCCGAATCAAGGCGTGTTCGCTGTCGTGCATCCACCAAATATCCCCGCGCAGGATCGCGTCCACCTGTTCTCGGGTAAGCGGTGCGGAAAACTTTCGAGTCATTTGATCAAGCTTTTGTTTACATTCCAACCGAATAAAGGAGTCGTCCATATCGTAAAAACGTATGCGGAATTTTTCCCGTTTTTGGACACCTTCCACTTTATCCAGCAAACCGGTTTGCTCAAAATCATCAAAGTAAAGACTGCGAATAAAATACGCGCCATCGGGATGTGCGGTATGCGCGTCTTTGCACAATCCCGCATCCAACCGTGCTTTCAGTTGCAGGTATCCGGCGCGGCTGATAAAAAACTTATTCTCATAACGAAAGCCGTTCACAGGATCCCCTCCCTTTCAGCACACTGTGACAAGTATATCACATCCATTACGAAAAGACAATATCATCACACACGAAAATTTGCACGGGCTTCTTGACAGTACAATACAAATGCAGTATAGTAAATCCAACATCTTACGGGAGGAAACGCTCATGAAACGCATCATTACGATTCAAGATATTTCGTGTGTCGGCAAATGTTCACTTACCGTGGCACTGCCGATCATTTCAGCAATGGGCGTTGAAACTGCCGTACTCCCCACCGCCGTTTTATCAGCACACACTGCTTTTAAGCAAGGCTTTACTTTCCGTGATCTTACGGAGGATATCACTGCCATTAGCAATCATTGGAAACGAGAGAGCATTGGTTTTGACGCCATTTACACCGGCTATCTCGGTTCTTTTGAACAATTGGATCTGATGTCACAATTCATTGACGAATTCAAGACCAAGGATACTCTCGTTTTCATAGATCCCGTTATGGGTGACCACGGCAAGTTATATAGCGGTTTTACGCCCGAATTCGCCAAAGCCATGGCAAAGCTGTGCGGAAAAGCGGATATTATCGTCCCCAACATGACCGAAGCCGCTTTTATGCTGGATATTCCTTATGTCAGCGAAGGGTACGACGTGACCTACGTACAAAACATTTTGCGTAAACTCACAGCGCTCGGTGCCAAATGCGCCGTGTTGACCGGCGTCAGTTTTGAGGAAGGTAAGATCGGCGTTATGGCATACGATGCCGTGAACGATCGGTTTATGGAATACTACAACGACCTTATCGGTGCTTCCTATCACGGCACGGGAGACGTCTTTGCCAGTACGTGCGTCGGCGCACTGATGAATGGCAAGCCGTTAGAAGCCGCCCTCAAGGTTGCCGCTGACTATACCGCCGAGTGTATACGGCTTACAGAAACCGATGCGCAGCATAATTGGTATGGTGTCAACTTTGAAACCGCAATCCCCTATTTACTTGATTGTTTAAACCGCTGAATTTTTATTAAAAAACCTCTTGACAAGCGATTTCTTTTCGGCTATAATAGCATTCGTTCCGAAAATATGGACGTTTAGCTCAGCTGGTAGAGCATTCGCTTGACGTGCGAAGGGTCAGCGGTTCAAGTCCGTTAACGTCCACCACAAAAAAGCACTTGCATATTGCAAGTGCTTTTTCTTTTTTTACTTTTTAATAACTTTTCGCAAAGTGTGCCACGCATGAGCAAACAACGGGCGTATCGGGCGCAAAACCATCCACACCGCCACATACAGGCGGTAACCAAGATTTCGGCAATCCACCGTCCGTCCCTTGCGGATAAAACCGTTCATTACCGCCACTACGTTTTGTTTTGGCAAACCAACTTCAAGTTCCCATTGCGCATCACCTGTCAGCGTGTACGTATCGTTATCAACACGCACGATGCGGTGTAACACGTATTGACCGTTATCCCGCCGATACAGCGGTACATCGCCTCGTTTCAAAGAATACGGATCGCAGGCAGCTAACACAACGCTGTCCCTTTTGTGAAAGAAAAGCGGTCGCATACTGCCGCCTGTAACAGGCAACGTGACGGTCAAACCTTGACGAAATGAATCCTCAATAAGCGGCATCAGTTCAGCAAATGCTACCTCTTTGTATATCGGTTTCATATAAGCAGATCCGCTTCCTGTAAGGATCGAATAAAAGCAGCAACGTCAGCCGCCGCAGTTTCATTATCAACGTCGTATTCGGTTGTCATCGCCATTACCAAAGATGCTTCCGTACACTCGTTTTCCGCCAATTGTTTCCACAAAAACGCGCCTGTTTCATTCAGACGGATCATACCTTTAAAATCCAGCGTTTGCAAGCCAACGGCAACTACGACGTAGGAACCGGCGACCTGCCGCAACACGAATCCCTCTTTGAGTTTCATACTGCTATCCCCTTTTACCATTGCATAGTATTTTTCACGAGTTCTACCGCTTGCGTACTGATCGTACATTCCAGCAAAAACACGGGAACAGATTGAATCAGCCGCTCCGCCGTATCCAACACTTTCAGCCCTAACGCTTCATCATAAAAAGGACGAACGGTTTCGCGATAAATATGCTCCACAGCATCCTCCACAGATAATTGTTGGATGCGATTTTCCGACGCTTGCTTCAAGAATACGATTGCTTTCAAAGGTGCACAGATATTGGAATTGGTATCGGTTTTTCCGCTCCAAGGCGTTCCGTATACGATCGGTCCCTCCGCATCAAAACGAATGGCTGGTTTATCGTCGTTAATGTGTAACACCCGTTCGCCGTAATGCTGTTTCCACAAGCCGGCATGAGTTGATTTACCCGTTCCGGACGGTGCCGAAAATACGATACCTTTCCCCTCGTAGCTGATAGCGGATCCGTGCATCACCAAGCCACCCAAATATGCTAAACGGTTGGCAAACGCCTCACCCGTACACATATATTCAAAATCCGTCAATGTTAACGCGGGGTGCTTACGACTCTCAAGCAGCGTATATTCCAAACGAGAATGGTCGGCGGAAAAGCGATAGGTTTGAAGAATTCGTCCCGTTTTATTGCCAATCGTGTAACGGCACTGTTCCCCGTTTTCCAAACGCATCAACACTAAACCACCGTGACGATCAACTTCCTCGCCTTTCGGCAAGGTGATCTCTTCAACGCGCGACAGATTTAAAGAAAGCTCGGGCTTTGTTATCGGTGCTTCATATTGCTGTAATCGTGTGGTAAAAAAGTCACGATCACCACCGTCAAGCTGTATAGGCAAACCTGCAATACGAGCTTGTATCATCTTGTCACCCGCTTTACGATTGATTGATAAGATACGAAAGAGCCATTAAACTATCACCCAAATGTACGTTCTCTACCAATACGTTGGGGTGATGTAACGCAATGTCATAATGGCTGTAATTCCAAAAGGCTTTTACGCCGCAATTAACCAAGCGCTCAACCAATTTCGGCGCCGCTTCTTTCGGAATACACAACACGGCAAGTTGCGGGTGATGTTTTTCACAAAACGCTTCCAATTGTTCCGTCCCGCGAATGGTAACACCCTGTATTTCTTGTGCAATAAGTGCCGGCGCATCGTCGAAAATGCCGTCAAGCGAAACGCCTTTACTCGAAAAATTCATATGATTGGCAAGAGCATGGCCCAAATTGCCGGCGCCGATCAAGATGGACGGCGTAAGCTTGTCCATACCCAAAATCCGATACAATTCGTCATACAGCTGGTCGACCAAATAGCCGTAGCCTTGCTGACCGAATTCGCCGAAACAGTTCAAATCCTGACGAATTTGCGAGGCGGTAAGCCCCATACGCTCTGCCAACTCGCGCGACGAAATACGTACCACACCGTTTTCTTTCAAATCATACAGAAACCGATAGTAGCGTGGCAACCGCCGTATCACCGACATCGAAATCGCTGTATTTTTGGATGCCATTCACGCATCTCCTCTCACATATTCTGCTGACGCGTATAATCCAACAAACCGCCCGCCAACAGCATATCGATCTGACGATCCGAAAACGTCGTATTCAACGCAATTTCGGCACCGGTAGTTTCATTTTTAAGCACCAACGGCTCGCGGCGCGTCAAACGACCGCGCACGTCCGATAACACCAGACGGTCGCCGAGTGAAATGCGATCGTAATCTGCCTCGTCAGCAAACGTCAACGGAATAATGCCCGCATTGATAAGATTTGCCACGTGGATACGGGCAAAAGACTTAACAATAACCGCTTTGATTCCCAGATACAACGGTGCCAAGGCGGCGTGTTCACGTGAGCTGCCTTGTCCGTAGTTCGAACCACCGATGATAAAGCCCATTCCCTCTTCCTTACAGCGTGCAGGGAACTCGGGATCACACCGCACAAAGCAATGCTCCGAAATTGCGGGAATATTCGAACGCAACGGCAGAATTTTCGCGCCGGCAGGCATAATGTGGTCGGTTGTGATGTTATCGCCAACCTTGAGAAGCACCTTGGCAGCGATTTCCTCCGCCATCGGCGAGGTCTTCGGGAAGGGTTTGATATTGGGACCACGCACCACTTCCACCGTGTTCATATCCGCTTCGTCAATCGGTGCTACAACCATATTGTCATTCACCAAGAAGCGTTTGGGCATAGTAAATTTAGGTGCTTTACCGGCGGTACGCGGATCGGTAAACACACCCGTCAAAGCGGAAACAGCCGCCGTTTCAGGGCTGACGAGATATACCTGGCCATCAGCCGTACCGGAACGTCCTTCAAAGTTACGGTTGAACGTACGCAGGGAAACACCCTTGGAGTTCGGCGATTGACCCATACCGATACACGGACCGCAAGCGCACTCCAAAATACGCGCACCCGCAGCGATCAAATCCGCAAGCGCACCATTTTCCGCCAACATCGTATACACTTGTTTCGATCCAGGAGCGATCGACAAGCTAACATTCGGATGTACCGTTTTTCCTTTCAAGATAGCGGCTACTTTGAGCATATCCATCAGCGACGAGTTCGTGCAAGAACCGATGCAGCACTGATCCACTGCCAGCCCCTGCAATTCCGAAACCGGTTTCACAGCGTCCGGCGAATGCGGGCAAGCAGCCAACGGAACCAACGTATTCAGATCAATATCGATAACCTCGTCATATTCGGCATCTGCGTCCGGTTGCAGTGCCACCCAGTCGCACTCTCTTCCCTGCGCTTTCATAAACTCGCGCGTAACGTCATCAGACGGGAAAATAGAAGTGGACGCGCCAAGCTCGGCGCCCATATTGGTAATCGTTGCTCGCTCGGGAACCGACAAGGATTTGACACCTTCGCCGCCGTATTCCACGATCTTACCGACGCCGCCCTTGACAGACATACGGCGAAGCACTTCCAAAATGACGTCTTTCGCAGCGACCCACGGCTGCAAACGACCGGTAAGGTTGACACGGACCATTTTCGGCATGGTGATATAGTACGTACCGCCGCCCATCGCCACAGCGACATCCAAGCCGCCTGCGCCGAACGCCAGCATACCGATACCGCCGCCCGTAGGCGTGTGACTATCCGAACCAATCAAGGTCTTACCGGGAATACCAAAGCGTTCCAGATGAACCTGATGGCAGATACCGTTACCGGGACGCGAAAAGTAAATACCGTGTTTGTTACAAACCGTCTGAATATACCGATGATCGTCGGCATTTTCAAAACCTGTCTGTAAGGTGTTATGGTCAATATAAGCAACCGAACGTTCCGTACGCACGCGCGGTACGCCCATCGCTTCAAACTCCAAATATGCCATAGTACCCGTGGCATCCTGCGTAAGAGTCTGATCAATCTTCAATCCGATTTCTTCACCGACACGCATTTCTCCGCAAACCAAATGCGAACGTATCAGTTTTTGTGCTAAAGTGTCACCCAAGAAACTCACTCCTTTTGCTATTCAGTATATTATAGAACATCCGTACACACCTTGTCAATTATTTATCAATATTTACAATTACGATATTTTCTCTTGATTATCATAAGGTTTTGCGCTATAATAACCTAAAGTGGTGTTTTATGCGTTCTGTTAGAAAACATCGCCAAGCACTTTATTATGCAAAGAAAGGTGTGTATACCGATATGATCCGAATTGATAATCATTTGGGAAGTATTGAGATTTCGCAGGAATATTTTGCCTATCTGATCGGCAACGCGGTTTCGTCTTGTTACGGCGTCGCCGGTATGGTCAAGAGCGGCACTCGTCAAGGCCTGCGTTCTATCTTTTTTAAACGTTCCTTTGCCGACGAGGGTATTCACGTTCGCAGTGAAAACGATCGGCTGATCGTGGATCTTCACATTTGTGTGATTTACGGTATGAATATCGCTGAGATCTCAAAAAGTATTATCAACAAGGTTCGCTATACCGTTGAGGAAGCAACCGGTTTATCTGTCAAAAAAGTCAATGTATATATCGACGGAATGAAATCCGAATAACGTGATATGATACGGCTACAGTAACCCGACGTCCCCATTGAAAAGGAGTGCTACGTTTGATACAAGGTAACCTATTACGTGATGCGATGATTTCCGCATCGAATGTTCTTGCCGGACAAAAGCAACAGGTGGATGAACTCAACATCTTCCCTGTTCCCGATGGCGATACCGGCACCAATATGTCCATGACTTTCTCTGCCGCTGCGCGAGAGTTGGCTCGATTGGCCGATCCCACGGTCAGCCAAGTCGCTGACACCGCTTCCTCCGCCCTTTTGCGCGGTGCACGCGGTAACTCCGGCGTTATTTTATCGTTATTGTTCCGTGGCTTTTCAAAAGGCTTGAAAGGCAAAACGGAAGCAAACGGTTCCGATTTGGCAGCCGCATTAACTCTCGGCGTTGAAGCGGCATACAAAGCCGTCATGAAACCTACCGAAGGTACGATTCTGACCGTCGCCCGTGAAGCCGCCGAAAAAGGCGTTGCCGCCGCCGAAGCAGACACCTCTGCCACTGCGGTATGGGCGGTTATTTGCGAGGAGGCGGAAGCCTCGTTGCAGCGCACCCCCGAATTGCTCCCCGTCCTCAAAAAGGCCGGTGTCGTCGATGCGGGCGGTCAAGGTCTTTGCATCATTTTCCGCGCAATGCAAGCGGTTTTCAACGGTGAACCGATCGTACAAGGGGATACTCCCCTTTCAGCCGCACCTGCTCAAAAATCGGCAAGTGCCGCCGCATCCTTCGATGCAGACATCACCTTTACCTATTGCACCGAGTTCATTGTCGCGCGTGACAAAACCTGCACCAAAGATCCGCTCCAGCTCCGCGCTTATTTGGAAACCATCGGCGATTGCGTCGTTGTCGTAGACGATGATGAGATCATCAAGGTCCACGTTCACACCAACGATCCCGGTAAAGCACTGAGCAAAGGTGTGGAATACGGTGCATTTGAAACCGTCAAGGTTGAAAATATGCGTATCCAGCACGAAAATGCCGGTTGGCTTCCCGAAGAGGAACCCGCCCCCGCCGCTCCTGCTCGCGTTGAACCGGAAGAAGAGTTCGGTTTTGTTGCCGTGGCAGCCGGCGACGGTTTGCAAGCATTGTTCACCGACCTCGGTTGCAGTCAGGTCGTTTCGGGCGGTCAG
>JAZQTM010000005.1:0-7155 GCA_045630765.1 Acutalibacteraceae bacterium
CGGGACATATAAATACAGTGTTCGGTGTTGTTGGATCCCGTACCGGCGATCATCGGAACGCGACCGTTCGTTTGCTCGATAGCGACCTCGAACGCGTGCAGGTGTTCGTCATCTTCTAACGTGGGGGCTTCTCCTGTGGTACCGACGGAAATGATCGCGTCGGTTCCGTGCGTGATCTGATACTCGATCAATTCACGGTACTTCTCATAATTGATACGTCCGTCCCGCTCCATGGGGGTGACCAGCGCAACGCCTGCACCGGTAAAGAGTACGGATTTACTCATGCACAGCCCTCCTATTGAAATTTATTTATCCATATATCCTTCTGCGCAGAGCAGTTCTGCCAGCAAGACAGCACCGCCGGCGGCGCCGCGCAAGGTGTTATGGGATAAACCGACAAATTTGTAGTCGTACTGCGAATCTTCGCGCAGACGGCCGAGAGATACTGCCATACCGCCTTCCAAGCCACGATGCAGATTGGCTTGCGGCATATTATCCTCTTCAAAGTAATGCAAGAACTGTTTGGGCGCGCTGGGAAGTTCAAGTTCCTGAGGACGACCCTTAAAGGATTTCCAGGTTTCGATGATCTCTTCCTTGGAAGGTTTATTCTCAAAGCTGCAGAACACAGCGGCAAAGTGACCGTGGGATACCGGTACGCCCAAGCATTGCGCCGTGATCTCGGGAGAAGTAGCGTTGACAATTACGCCGTTTTCAACCTTGCCCCAAATTTTGAGCGGTTCTTTTTCGGATTTTTCTTCTTCGCCACCGATGTAGGGAATGACGTTGTCAACCATTTCGGGCCAGCGCTCAAAGGTCTTACCGGCACCGGAGATTGCCTGATAGGTGCAAACCAGCGATTTGGTAATACCCCACTTGGACAGCGGGAACAGAGCCGGTACGTAGCTTTGCAAGGAACAGTTGGATTTCACGGCGATAAAGCCGCGTTTGGTGCCCAGGCGCTTGCGCTGAGAAGCGATGACTTCCATATGAGAATCGTTAAGTTCAGGGATGATCATCGGAACGTCTGCGGTGCCGCGGTGCGCACTGTTGTTGGAAACAACGGGGCACTCTGCCTTTGCATACGCTTCCTCCAACGCACGGATCTGATCTTTGGGCATATCCACAGCGCAGAACACGAAATCCGCTTTTGCAGCAACTTCGTTAACGTTTGCAGCATCGTATACCATCATATTTTCCAGTTTTTCCGGCATCGGAACAGTCATAGCCCAACGGCTGCCGATGGCTTCTTTGTACGTTTTGCCTGCAGAACGGGGGCTTGCCGCAAGGACGGAAACCTCAAACCACGGATGGTCTGCGAGCAAGGTCGCGAAGCGCTGACCGACCATACCGGTACAGCCGATAATACCTACTTTGTACGTTTTCATAATGGATTTCCTTTCTCATTTACCTGCTATTGTAAAGTCTTGATTTAACTTGACTTTTTTCCGTTACTATTGTACCATTATATATCTGGGATGTCAATAAATTCGGCGGAGAGAAACCATGAAACGACAAGACTTTTTTTATCATTTGCCGGAGGAACTGATCGCGCAAGAGCCGATCGAGCCTCGTGACCATTCGCGTATGCTGGTGTTGGACCGCAAGACGGGCACGCGCAAAGATCGGCATTTTTATGATATTTTAGACTATTTACAGTCGGGAGACTGTTTAATTCTTAACGACAGCCGCGTGTTGCCGGCGCGCTTGTACGGTCATCGTGAACCGACCGGCGGTGCCGTCGAATTACTGTTGTTGACGGCAAAAGGTACTGACGTTTGGGAGGTCCTGGCGGGACCCGGACGAAAGGCGCGCCCCGGTGATACACTAACCTTTGCAGACGGTTTGCTCAAAGCGGATGTCTTGGAAGTTACGCCGGAGGGAAACCGACTGGTCAAATTCCGCTATGAAGGCAATTTCTACGAAATTTTGGAGCGTATCGGTCAGATGCCGCTTCCACATTATATTACGCATGAGCTGAAAGACAAAGAACGTTATCAAACCGTCTATTCCAAAGACCTCGGTTCGGCGGCTGCTCCCACGGCCGGCTTGCATTTCACCCCGGAATTGCTTAACCGATTGACCGAAAAAGGCGTAAAAATCGGTTTTGTGACCTTGCACGTGGGACTGGGAACGTTTCGCCCCGTAAAGGCAGATAACATTACCGACCACAAGATGCATTCGGAGCATTATGAACTGTCCAAACAAACGGCAGATCTTATCAATGAAACCAAACGCAGCGGCGGTCGGGTGTTCGCTGTTGGCACTACCAGCTGCCGTACACTGGAAAGTGTCGGTGTGGGTGATGACGGTTTGGTTCATCCCTCGGACGGTTGGACGGATATTTTTATTTATCCCGGTTATCAGTTCAAGATTTTGGACGGACTGATTACCAATTTCCATTTGCCTGAAAGTACGTTAATTATGCTGGTCAGCGCTTTTGCCGGTTATGAAACGACGATGGATACCTATCGTTATGCCGTAAACGAGCAGTATCGCTTTTTCAGCTTTGGCGATTCGATGATGATCCTGTAACGGGAGAGAGAATATGAAGATTTTAAAAACCTGTGGCGCGGCTCGCCGCGGCGAGTTTGATACACCGCACGGGACGGTACAGACACCTGCGTTTATGAACGTCGCAACCTGCGGCGCCATTAAGGGTGCCGTTTCCGCGTACGATCTTAAGGATATCAAGTGTCAGGTGCAGCTTTGCAACACTTATCATTTGCATCTTCGTCCCGGCGACAAACTGGTTCACGAATTAGGTGGTTTACATAAGTTTACCGGTTGGCAAGGTCCCATTCTGACCGACAGCGGCGGTTTTCAAGTGTTTTCGCTCGCCAATCTGCGCAAGATCGAGGAGGAGGGAGTTACCTTTTCTTCTCATATCGATGGACGGCGCTTGTTCATCGGTCCTGAGGAAAGTATGCGCATCCAATCCAATTTGGCTTCCACCATTGCGATGGCGTTTGACGAATGTGTGGAAAACCCCGCAAAATACGACTATTCTGCCCGTTCTTGCGAGCGCACGACGCGCTGGCTTAAACGTTGTCAAACTGAAATGGAACGGCTGAACTCTTTGCCGGAAACCATCAATAAACAACAGATGTTATTCGGTATCAACCAAGGTTGTACTTTTGATGATCTGCGTGTGGCACATATGCAGGAGATCGCGGAACTTGACTTGGACGGATATGCTATCGGCGGTCTGGCAGTTGGTGAGCCGACGGAGGATATGTACCGCATCATTGAAGCGGTAGAGCCGCATATGCCGAAAGACAAACCGCGCTACTTGATGGGCGTCGGTACACCCGAGAACATTTTGGAGGGTGTTCACCGCGGCGTCGATCTGTTTGATTGCGTAATGCCTGCCCGCAACGCCCGACACGCGCACGTGTTTACGTGGAGCGGGCATCGCAATATGCTCAATCAAAAATACGAGCACGACACGTTACCGTTGGATGAGGAATGTGATTGCCCGACTTGTCGCCGTCATTCGCGTGCATATATTCGCCATCTGTTCAAGGCTAACGAGATGCTGGCAATGCGGTTGTGCGTGATGCATAACTTGTATTTCTATAACACCTTGATGGAGCGGATTCGTACGGCGTTAGATGAGGGTACTTTTGAAGAGTTCTACAACCGCTATGTCGGAGTGTTGGATCGTCGGATTTAAGGGGTGAGCGTATGAAAACATATTCTTTAAACGGACAGTGGCATATGGAAGGCGGTGGCTATTCCTGTGAGGGGACTGTGCCGGGTTCTGTCTATTCGTTTTTAATGGACAATGACTTGATGCCCGATCCGTATTATCGCGATAACGAGCTGGAAGCAACAAAAATTTTAGAAAATGATTTTGCGTTTTCCAAAGTGTTTGACTTCCGGATGCCTGATGCGAAGGTTTTGTTGCGCTGTGAAGGGTTGGATACGCTTTGCGATCTGTATCTCAACGGTAAACACGTGGCGTATACCGATAATATGCATCGCGTGTATGAATTTGATGTGACGGATGTTCTTAAAGCGGGCGAAAATGAAATCGTTGCACGTTTTTATTCCCCCAATAAGTACATTAAAGCGCTGCACGCAAAAGAGCCTCTCAGAGCACCGTGGGATGCTTTGGTAGGTTTTAACTATATCCGTAAAGCAAGCTGTATGATGGGGTGGGACTGGGGTCCCCGTCTGCCCGATGCGGGTATTTGGAAAAATATCAGCCTCATCACTGTCGATTCTGATAGATTATCGGACGTTCATATTCTGCAGCGCCACGAAGATGGCAAGGTGTTTGTAACACCGTGCGTTACAACAGAGCGGGGGACGGCTGATATTCGCGTTACTGTCACCGCGCCTGATGGCAAGGCGTTCACCTTGTCAGCAAATACCGAAAGCGAAATCAAGGATCCTATGCTTTGGTGGCCCAACGGTTTCGGCAAAGCACATCTTTATACCGTTTCGGTGGAGTTGTATGAGAACGGCGCAGTCGTTGATGCGGATACCAAACGTATCGGTTTGCGTGAGATCAAGCTTGTTCGCGAAAAAGATGAATATGGCGAGAGTTTCTGCCACGAAGTGAACGGCGTGCGTATTTTTGCAATGGGTGCGGACTATATCCCTGAGGATAATATTCTGACGCGCATTACCAAGGAGCGCAGCGAAACGTTGCTTCGGCATTGTGTGGAGTGTAATTTTAACACCATTCGTATCTGGGGCGGCGGTTTCTATCCGCACGATTTCTTCTTTGACCTGTGCGATGAATTGGGATTGCTTGTCTTCTACGATATGATGTTTGCTTGTATGGAGGTTCCGAGAGATCGTGAAATGCACGAAAACATCGTTGCAGAGGTTCGTGATAACCTTATCCGCACGCGGCATCATGCATGCATAGCACTTCTCTCAGGCAACAACGAAGTAGAGGAGATGCTGGAACACGATACGCGTGATGAGCGGGTGCGTGAGGCGTGTCAAGCCAATTATATTCACATATTTGAGCATCTTATCCCTGACGTGATCAAAAAGGTTTGCCCGTATTTGCCGTACGTGCCGTCTTCGCCCAGTTCGTTCGGTTCGTTTAACGATCCCACTAATGAGAATTACGGCGATTGCCACTATTGGCAAGTATGGCACAGCAGTAAACCGGCGATCGAATATCGCAACCATTATTTCCGCTATTTAAGCGAGTTTGGTTATCAGTCTTTCCCGTGCGAGAAGACGATTAATGCTTTTACCGAAGAAGGCGATCGCAACATTTACAGCCGTATCATGGATCTGCATCAGCGCAGTAACGGCGCCACGAAAAAGATCATTGGCCCTATGGCGGATCTGTATTTGTATCCGACCGATTTCGGTACGCTGTTATATGCTTCTCAATTGATTCAGGCGGATGCTATCCGCAACTGCGTGGAGCATCTTCGCCGCCATCGCGGCAGATGTATGGGTGCGCTGTATTGGCAGTTGAACGATATTTGGCCCGGTCCGTCTTGGGCAAGTATTGATTCTTTTGGGCGGTATAAGGCGTTGCAATACGTTGCCAAACGCTTCTTTGCACCGATTATGATCTCGTGTGACGAGATAGGCGAGACTACCACTCGTCCTTATGCGGCAATGGAGCAAGGATTCCGTGATTACAGTACGCAGGCGCATCTGTGTGTTGCCAATGAAACGATGAATGACGTGTCCGGCCTGGTGAAATGGGAGTTGCGTTCGGCGGATAGCAAAATCTTACAAAGCGGCAGTGAACGGATGACGGTTCCGGCACTCACATCCGTTTGGCTCGAAAATATGGATTTTGAAAAAACCGACGTTCTCAACAACTATCTGAGCTATGCGTTTGAAGTGGATGGCGTGGTCGTTTCCGAAGGAACCGTATTGTTCACGGCTCCGAAACACTATCATTTCCAAGATCCGAATCTTCGCTATGAGATCAACGGCAACGAGATTACCGTTTTTGCCGATGCGTATGCGAAATCGGTTGAAATTGATTCACCTGACGGCGATTTTGTGCTCAGTGATAACTATTTCGATATGAATGCCGGCAGCAAAACGGTGACCGTTCTTCAAGGTGATATTGGTACGATAACGCTGCGCAGCGTATATGACGTTCGATAAAAAATGAAGAATTTGAAATTTTTTCTTTCTTTGTCTTGCTATCGGTCTTAAAATCCTGTATACTGAAATGGTACTATTTTAGGAGGTAATTGATATGTTTGATTTATTTGCTTTGGCTGCAGATACCACTGCTGCCGCAGGTGAGGCGACCGCAACCGGTGGGTTGGGTTCCTTTATGCCGTTGATTATGATGGCTCTGTTGTTCGTGGTCATGTATTTCCTTATGATCCGTCCGCAGAAGAAAAAACAAAAAGAAGAGCAGAAAATGCGTGAGAGCATTCGTGTCGGTGATGAGATCACCACGATCGGCGGTATCCGCGGTCGTATCGTAAACATCAAAGAAGACGAGTTCGTCATCGAGACCGGTGCGGATCGCAATAAGATGGTCATCAAAAAGTGGGCGTTGCAGAGCTGTGATACGGTTCACGATGCCAACGATGACGATGACGACGATGACGATATCTAATCTTTACGCGTGACATATTTTCCCTTGCGTCGGAATATAGGTATACTACCTAATATTCGCGTAGGGGGAAAGTGTATGGGCACTCGCAAAGAGGTTTCACCGGCAACCAAAATTCTGCGTCCGCTTTGGCTGGGAGTCGGTATCGGCGTGATCGTGTGTGCAATTATGTTGTTGATTGCCGCAGCGGTTATGGCGACCGGTATTGTACCCGCATCGGCGGTGACGCCCGTTGCTCTCGCAACGGTGACAAGGGGTGCGTTTGCAGGCGGCTTTGCTGCGGCAAGGCTATCGCGTGAACGTGGATTGCTGTATGGTGCAGGTGTTGGTCTGTTGCTGTTTTTACTTGTTACCATCGTCGGTATGGCTACTTCGCAAGAATTACGCGGAACCGTGATGTTGCTTAAAGCGGCGCTTACCATCGGTTTTGGTGCACTTGGCGGTGTGCTTGGCGTAAATGTTAAGACAAGACGCTAACCGAGCGGGACGGATTTTTCGTCCCGCTCTTTGTTAGACATATCCGTTCTTTTTGTGGCATATAGTGTTTATGTAACGGAAAGGACGGACGCATATGAAACGGACAAACTCTATTG
>JAZQTM010000006.1:0-1564 GCA_045630765.1 Acutalibacteraceae bacterium
ACATTGACGGCAAATATTATATGCATCTTCTGACCGGTGAAGGCAAAACGCCTCCCAAGTGGGAAGAAGCCGGCTGGACCCAGCCCGCACCGCAGTTGCCCGGTTTGCAGATTTTCCTTCCCGATGTAGAAAAATTTGCGCAGAACGTTATGTGTCAGCACTATATCATCACCTACGGTGACAATACCGCTGCTATCAAGGATCTGTGCGCTATTTTGGGTATTGAAATCATCGAATAATTAAAGGAGAGAACAGTTATGCAGTATATTCTGGATACTGCGGATTTAAAAGAAATACGCCACGCAAATGAATTTTATCCTATTGAGGGTGTTACCACCAACCCCTCTATCATCGCACGTGAAAAGACCGATTTCAAAGCGCTCGTAACCGCCATCCGCGATATCATCGGTCCTGATAAATCTATTCACGTACAGACCACTGCCGAAACTGCAGAGGGCATTGTGGACGAAGCAAAAATGCTCAAAAAATTGCTCGGCAAAAACTTCTATATCAAAGTGCCGATCGGCGAAGCAGGCCTTAAAGCAACTATGATTCTGAAAGATTTAGGTATCCCGGTAACCATGACCGCTATCCATACGCCTCAGCAGGCGTTGCTCGCGGCGAAAGCGGGCGCTTCCTACGTAGCACCGTATGTGAACCGCTTGGATAACATCGGTAGTGACGGTATCAAGGTTGTAGAAGAAATCGTTGCTTCTCTCGACCACTTTGGTATTGATTGCAAAGTATTGGCGGCTTCTTTCAAAAACACCCAGCAGGTGCAGGACGCGGCATACGTTGGTTGCCACAGCGTGACGGTAGCGCCCGACGTGCTGTATCAGCTTATCAAACATCCTTTGACTGACATCGCTATTGATGCGTTCAACAAGGATTGGGAAGGCGTTTACGGTGATAAGAAAATCCCCGCTTTACTGTAAGGAGTGTTGAAAATGGAAAACAAGATGAAAATCGGTTGGGCAGAAGTGAGTATTACTCCCGAAGACCGTCCGGTGTCTTTGGCGGGTCAGTTTTTCGAACGTATTTCCGAGTATGTGGAAAGTCCCATCACCGCAACCGCGATGGCGATTGAAAACGGTGATCAGAAAGCGGTTATCTGCTCTGTGGACATCGTTGCAATCGGTGAAAATCTGATGAGTTTGGTGCGCGCTAACGTGGCGAAAGAAACCGATCTCGATCCGATGAACGTGATCATTGCCGCGACCCATTCGCACACTTCTCACGTTTATGACCGAAAAGGCGATAAGCCCAATTCTTACAACGCCAATACGGTGCCGATTATGAAACGGTATCTGCCGGAAGAGGCGATGTATAAACCGCACGCTTCCAGCAACGAAGCGATGACCCCTGTGGAAGCGTTGCATTTCTTGGTAGAACGTATTTCCAAGGCGGTTATCGAAGCGTGGAACAATCGTAAAGAAGCATCTTACGCTTGTGGGTTCGGCCGTGCCGCTGTTGGTATGTGCCGTCGCGTAACGTATAACGACGGCTCCGCCAAAATGTGGGGCGACGCTAACTCCGCTACTTTTGTGGCAATGGAAGGCGGCAA
>JAZQTM010000007.1:0-2084 GCA_045630765.1 Acutalibacteraceae bacterium
AAGTCTATATGGCGGTTTTTAATCCATACAGAACTCCTGACGATTAGCCAAATAGCCGCAAAAATAAGTTCTAAAAATAAAAACGAGAATTCAACCATATGCAACGCCCTCACTTCAAACAGATTATACCATAGAAACAACGGCATTTCAACGGAAAGCCGAGCAGAGCGTTTTCTGCGCTCTGCTCGGCCAACTGCTATTATATCTTTTGTTTCATCAATCCGTGTTTGTTGCAATAGAGGTACAGGAAACCGCTACCACGGAAATTCAGTCGCGTTTCCGCATTGCCTTCGGGATAGAATTTCACAAACTGTATGCGGTCGCAAGCCACATACGCGACAAAGGAAATATAATGCTCCTTGGTCATATCGTGGTGGACGGTGACAAAATGCTCATCTTCTACTTTTTGGATGGTGATACGGTGCGCATCGTCGGTATCTTCCGCCTCAAGCGGTGGCAAGGTAATACCGTGGCAACTAACGACCGCATCGCCCACCGAGCGAATCACATTACCGCAAACGGGACAAACGTAAAACTTGGAGCGTAAAATATTGGATGATATGTTTTTATTGATTACAGGTTCACCGGTCATCAATTCCATCACCGAGACGGAAAGTGCTTGGCTGAGCGGCTCAATCAAACTAATATCGGGCAGTCCCTTTGCGGTTTCCCATTTCGATACCGCTTTGCTGCTCACACCGAGCAATTCCGCCAACTCCGTTTGGGTCAGTCCTTTTTTCTCCCGCAAGGTTTTTATGGTTGTACCGGTTACGTAGGTGTCCATGTATGTCACACTCCTTTGCGTATCATTATACTACGCCGAGTTAAATATCACAACCTACGCTGCGTTGAAAAGCAGGGCTAAAAAACGTCTTTGCCTATCATTGTTTGGTACACCTCGTGAATTGCTGACAACGTCGCCATGAAACACACGATTGCAGAACTATAAATTGGTTCAACGAAACGGAGCGTCAAAGGTAAAAGAAACAATAATAATCCGGTAACCTTATTCAAGACAGTATGTAGGGATATGAATTGTTTTTTGGAAATATATCCCCATACGAAATTGCCAATTTTGATAATTGCGATTACACCGCTCCATGTCCATAACCACCGAGGAATATGGATTGTTGGCAACAACTTAAATATAGATACCATTAGAAAAACAAAGTCGGCAACGGTATCAAGTTTGCTGCCAAATTCGCTGACAGAGTTTGTCTTTCTTGCAATGGTGCCGTCGATCATATCGGTAAGCCCGCAAAAGAGATAGAGTATGGCAAACCATACCGATGATAAAGGGATGAATAGGAGCGGCAAACTAAATATGATTCGGCTACTCGTGATAATGTTTGCAATATGTTTCTTCATACTTATTTCATTCTCTTTACAAAGTGGAACATTTCATCGGGGCCTTCGTTCGGGTCGTCGTCCTCGTCGCAGGGCTGGTGAGTGGGTGCAAAATGCTCGCACCAAAATTCGTCGATTTGGAAACCGCATTTGTTGACGTAGAAATGGATATTCCGCTTTTCAAAATAGGGCGTACAGGTTTCCCAGACAACTGTTTCGGGGTGGAGGGCTTCCACCGCCTGCCACGCACCATAGCCGATGCCTTTGGTATGCTCTTCGGGAGCAACAAACAAAATCTCCAATTCGTTATGGTGGGTTTCGTTATCAATTTTCAGGATTACACCGCCGACCTTTCTGCCATCCAGCATAATGCGGTAGGTCTCACTGTTGGGATCGTCAATGCAACGCTCGATGGTCTTTCGGGAAATGATCTCGCCATCATCGTCGATATGGTCGTCACGTTCGCCGAATTCTTCCAGCGCACCATACTTAAACGACCATTGATTATCGAGGATAAACTGCTCCCGATCATCGGCAGTCAAGGGAACAAGGGTAACCTTTGTGTGTTTCATAAGTACCTCCTAAAAAAGAAAAGGCTCCGGCTATTGCATACACAATAACCCGAGCTCACTCGGACACCTAATCCGGCTTTTCGGCGCTACGGCGCACAGCCTCCGGTGACGTATTTTTTTAGTATTATAACGGCAAAAGCGCGAAATGTCAATGGGAAAGCAGAG
>JAZQTM010000008.1:0-3880 GCA_045630765.1 Acutalibacteraceae bacterium
ATACCATTGCTTTCGCAATGGATAAGCGGTGACTCCGTCACCGTTGCTCCTCTCCGTCGTAACTTAAAAAGTTCTCGTATTCTCGGTCGATTTGTTGCTGTGTTTTCGTTTTGCGGCGATACGCCGTCGGTTTACACACCTCGTATTCCCGAATCACGATCACCGTCACAATTCCCAAAACAAACCCAATAACTGCCTGCACCCTCATCTCTCCTTCCCTTATTCGGCCCCCTCCCCGAGGGGGCTGGCGCGCGTATGCGCGACTGGGGGAGTTACCCCCATCCTCTCTGTAATTCTCCCGCCAGCACCGATCCCTCCGTCACCCGATCGGGTACGGGCGGTGCGGGACGGAAATGCGTAATATCCTCCATCGCGTAGCGAAGCGCATCCATCAGATGATCCTCGCCGCCGCGCGGACGATTGATAATGCCCGCCGCCGTCTTTTCCCACGCATAAGACGATAACTCCGCCACCGTTTCGCGACAGATCGGGTGCACCAGTATCCGATACTCTTGCAACCGCGCAATACCGTGTAACAGCGAGCCCGCGCCCTTGTTGGCGGAAGTGATGCGGTAAATGCCCGCTCGCCGTAATTCCTCGTTGGATTTCGGCTCTGCCGAGTCCGCGCGGATGCGTTCACCGTCATAACCCTTGCGGCGTATCTGCTCGGCGATATCACTGTTTAACAGCCCGCGGCATTTGAATTCGTCAAACACGTACAACACCCGATCGACGGGGTTGACCGCCGCCGCGATAAACGCGGTGGGATCGTTGGAATACCCGTAATCCAATCCGTATACCCGCCGATATTTCCACGCGTCGGGCAGGTGATCCACGTCGAATTCCGCGATCGCCCAGTTGTCGTAAATGAGTCCGTCCGCGATGCCCCATTCGCCTCTCCCCGCCACCGCAAAACGGCGCGGATTGTCGCGTTTCATACGCTCAAACACGGCGCGGTCGGCATCGTCCAAAAATTCGTTGCACCGATAATCGGTGGTAAACGTTTGTACGTTCTCCGCCGTTTTATCAAAGAACCGCGCTTTGAGCCAGTGATGTTCACTCCACGGATTAAACGTCAAGGTCGTCTGCTTAAACAGCGGCGGCGGTACCTCGCCGCGCGGCACCGATAAATCAAACGTATCAAACGCATCCTCGCTCTCGATCTCAAACGCTTCCTCCACCCACACCCAGCACAAATACCCGTGTGTCACGGTGGTGGACGCGATCTTATACACGTCGTCGAAGCCGCGAAATAAAATTTTCTGTCCCGTCGGCAGATACGTCAGTTCCATCGGACTCAAGGTCGCTTTCCACAAATGCGATACACCGAGTCTGGCAGCTGCCCATTGCAGTTGCGCAAACGTACTGCTGCGATGCGTGTCCATAATACGGCGAATAACGAGCAGATTTGCCTCGGGATACTGCATTAACCGTATCAGGAAATTCAGCGCGGTGGTGGTGGATTTTTTAGAGGCTTTTCCGCCTTTGAGCACCCGATACCGCGACCGACACCGCCAAAATTCACCGTATCCGCCGCCGACGATCGCTTCCAGATCTACCGTCATTCGATCCGCTCCTCGCCCACAAATCGTACCGGTTCTTCCGCTTGTACCACCCGCGATTCGCCCTTGTCCGCAAACCCCGCGCGGTTGCGCAGATAAAACATCCACAGCCCGTGGCTTTTGGGATCGGCTGCCAGCGCGTGGCTGATAACCGAAGCGGTACACTCCTGCAACGCCGCTTTGAGGATCCGCGCGGTTTCACCTTTTCCCGCCGCATACGCCACCACCGTTTCGTACGGGATCCCCAGTGCCGCCGCGAGCGCATCTGCGTGAAACGGTGACCCCTCCGCTTGACAGCGCTGCCGACACTCATCGATGGTCGTTATAATATTCGATAATGTCCCCAGTTGCTTCACCGTTGTCACCTCTTTCAAACGTCACCGCACCTGTACCGCCCTTTCCGATTGGTACAAAACCACCGAAAGTCACCTTTCCTCAAGTTCGCCGTAGTATAGCACAACGTGGGCAGTCACCTTCAAGTGGCTTTCAAAAATTATTTTTTTGGCTGTTTTGCCAGTATTTCCAAGGCTTTGTTGTGTTCTCTGAGGAGGTACTGCTTGGTCTTTCCCAGGTAACCCACGATCTCCCGCCACGCGCGCCCTTGCACGTAACGCAAGCGCATAACGCGCCGTTGCAACGGTGTCAACAACGCGTGTTGCAGCCGCGCCATATTCTGTAACTGATGTGTTGCCAACGCTTTGCGAAGTCGATGCCGTTCGTCAAACAGTTCCGTAACGATCGGCAGTTCCCCGTCGGTGATCCCGCATAATCGTTCTTCTTCAAATTCCAGCAGATCCCGCCATTCGGCTTCCACCGCTTCAAGTTCTCGCTTATCTGCCACCACCGCTTGCATCTGCGTTTTTAATGCCTGTGCTTGTTCACTTAACGCCATTTCATGTCTCCTCGTTTGCTTCAATTTCTCCGTCTTCGTCATGACATCGGTCGCACACCGTCGCCCCGTCCTCGTACAATGCCGTACCGCAACTCTCACAAAATCCCGTCACCCACGGATCTTCCCGCGCATCGTATGCGGGACAATTTGTCGGGCAAAACAACTGCCCGCACAACATACACATAACTTTGCCTCCTGTTAACAGCGTGTTGAAACGTTGTGGAATGTTGAAAACTTTCAGTGCGTTGGGATACGGATAAAAGAAAGGATATGGATACGAATTAGGATTAGGATACGGATTATACCCGACAAGTCGCTGTCAATCGTCCGCCGTTTGTCCGTTTTCCTCGGGGTACGGTGACGGAAACCGACTGCGCTTGTTGCGAACGCGCTGATGCTTTTCCCACGTGAGCAGTTGCAAATACGGCTGCCCTTGTGCCTCATACAACAAAAGCAACCCCGCTGCTTCCAACGCGCACACCGCTTGTTGCACCGCGGCCGTTTCAATATCTTCCCTGAGCGGAAACAGCCGCGCTTTGAGCAACGACGGTCGCGCATCCATACGCCCGTAATCGTCACACTGGACGATCAACCGATAAAAACACACCTCCTCAAACCAGCCGAGCCCCTCGATCGTAGCGCTCGTACAAATGCTTTCCTTCAAAATCCGATTGGACACGCCGTCCCTCCTTATCTACTTAAAGTAGAGTTTTGGCCCGAAAAAACAAGCGACTCACACAAGTCGCCTTCAGGTTACCCTCATTATACTCTACTTTAGGTAGAATGTCAAGAGGAAAGTAGAATTTTCTTGCATTATTCTACTTTTGGTGTATAATAAAAGTAGAGAAAGAAAGGGGAATCGTTATGAAGATCGGCGAGAACATTCGGCGGCTGCGTGAGCTGCACGAATTAACGCAGCGGGAGCTTGGCGTCATCGCGGGCGTGAGCGATAAAGCGGTGTCCACTTGGGAAAACGGATCCAAGGCACCGCGTATGACGGCGATCAAGCGGATCGCGGAGTATTTTGGGATACCCGCGGGCGACCTTTTGGAGGACAATCATCAAAAGACGGTGTCGTCTACCCCTTTTTCCACGATTTTGTCGCAGTGGTGTCTGGCGTGGGGACGCACGCCCGAACAAGTGGCGGAGGAGTTGCGTTTTCCCATCAATCGGATGCAACAACTGATGGCGGGAACCGCACCGACCGAAACGGAGATCGCGCTTCTTTCCTCGTATTTCCGCACGCCGCGCACCGTGTTGCGGGACGGCACGTCCCCGCTTGCGGAAGATCTTGATAACGTAAAACCCGTGCATCTGTTCCCCGGCACGCGGCGCATTCCGGTGCTTGGTCGCGTACCTGCCGGCGTACCGATCGAAGCGGTAACGGACGTGATTGAGGAGATCGATCTGTCCGGTCACACCGTAC
>JAZQTM010000009.1:0-11009 GCA_045630765.1 Acutalibacteraceae bacterium
GTCGGCAGTAAATATTAACGCAAAACGCCCCTGCAGCTCATACGAGCCGCAGGGGCGTTGGATATTCTAATCAGCGTTCAATAAGGCAAACCGCGTGCGCCGCCATTCCTTCACCGCTACCGGTGAAGCCGAGACCTTCCTCGGTAGTGGCTTTGACGCTGACGGCATCGATCGCAAGCGAACAGGCGGCCGCAAGCCGCTCACGCATTTGCGGAATGTGCGGTTTTAGTTTGGGGGCTTGTGCGAGCACCGTGGCATCGATATTGCACAACGTATAACCGGCATCACGCACCGCCGCCGCTACCAGCGATAACAGTTTGAGGCTGTCAGCGCCCTTATACTGCGGATCGGTATCGGGAAACATACCGCCGATATCCCCGAGCGCCGCCGCACCGAGCAATGCATCCGCGATCGCGTGCGCCAATACGTCGGCATCCGAATGACCGAGCAATCCTTTTTCATAGGGAATGGTCACACCGCCGAGGATCAGCGGGCGATCCGCTACCAAGCGATGGACGTCATATCCGTGACCGATGCGAAAACTCATCGTAACAGCTCCTCTGCAAACGGCACATCTTCCGGTGTCGTTACTTTGATATTGGTATAGCTTCCCTCCACCAGTTTGACCGGCTGACCGATCGCTTCGATCAGTTGGCAGTCGTCGGTGAGGTCAAGACCTTGCGCGATTGCGTGTTCAAGCGCTCGCTCATACAACGCCTTTTCAAAAATCTGTGGGGTTTGAACATTCCACAGAGTAGCGCGGTCGGGGGTTTCGATTACCAGACCGTTTTCGTCGGCGATCTTAACGGTGTCCTTCACGTGCACAGCAGCGGCTGCCGCGCCGTACTGTACTGCCCCTTGTATCACCCGCTCGATGATTTCGGGAGTGACAAGCGGACGCGCACCGTCGTGGATCGCCACGTAATCCGCATGACAAACGTTTACACCGTTGCGAACCGATTGCTGGCGGGTACTGCCGCCGCACACGATGGCGGAAAGTTTCGTAATGCCGTAGGTCGCAGCAATGTCACGCAAACGGGAATGATGCTCCTCTTGCGCGACGATAACGATCTCACCGATCGCGGCGCACTGTTCAAACGCCGCCAACGTATAAGCGATCAGCGGACGCTCGTTGAGCGGGATAAATTGTTTCGGCGTGCCCATACGGGTAGAGTTGCCTGCGGCAACGATCACCGCGGTTGTCGACGGAGTCATCTGATCACACCTCGTTCACTTCTGTTACGGTCAATAAACCATCGTTGACACAAAAACGAATTTCCCACGCGCCGTACGTCATACCGTACACGCGGTCCTTGTCTTCTTGATAAGAGGGGCGCGGATCCTGCTCCAATATCGCGATCAAAGCAGCGCGCTTATCCTCTTCAATACGGCAAAGGAGTGCTTCGGGGAAATCCACTGTGACGGCATACGCACGCACCGCATCCGAAAATCCGCCGACGGCATCGGGATGCGAGTCGGTATACGCGATGTAGGGCTTAATATCCCAAATGGGGGTACCGTCCATCAGATCGGCGCCTTCCACCACCAAGACCGTGCCGTGTTCCGCCGTATCCTCCACGCGGACCAGCTTAACGGACGATAACCCGATCGCATTCGGACGAAACGGCGAACGCGTGGCAAACACACCCATACGGCGATTCCCGCCAAGGCGCGGCGGGCGCACGGTAGGGCTAAATTCCTCTCGCACCGCCTCTGAAAACTGCCAAATCAGCCATAAATGCGAGTATTCTTCGATTCCGCGCAAGGCCTCTTTGTTGCGATACGGCTTTTCAAACACGATGGTAGACAGCATTCCGGGAACAAGCCCGCTTTGCCGCGGAATCCCGAATTTGCTGTGAAAATCGTTATGAATACGGGCAATACAATTCATACTATCCTTCCCCATTCAAACTGACTGTATCATAGCACAGCACCCCACAAAAGTCAAATTGCCTCTACTTTTTCCTTGGGTGATATTGACAGTGAATTCTGCCCCGTGTTACAATAATAAGGATTTAGGAGGGATTTTTATGCTGTCGATCATCTTTTTGGTCTATTCTGCTCTTGTTTTGGCAGTGTCGCTCGGGCTTTGCATTTGGCTCGGCTACCGCCGCGGTGTGTTTAACAGCGCGATGCGACTCGGCTTTTTCGTCGTGTCGGGTATCGTGGCATTTATCGTTGCCAAGTTGCTTGTTAAACCGATCGGCAGTGCGCTTTCGGAACTGCTCGTAACCCTGATCGGTGATGATCTTGCCGCCTTGACAAGTATGTCGTCGTTGCAAGAACTGATCGTCAAACTGGGCGGCGGTCTGGTGGCACCCCTCGTCTTTATGATTCTGTTCTTCATAATCGATAAACTGACGTTTTTCGCTTACGTTCCCTTGAAAAAGAAATATGCCGATAACGAACGGTTACATACCGTGCCGCACGATAAACTGTTCGGCGCGATCCTCGGCGGTGTGTTGGCGCTCGCCATCACCGTTTCCTGCGTGTTGCCGGTTGGCGGATACCCGACATTGCTCAATCAAACACTCGAGCAAGTCACCGCCTCTTCGCTGGCAGGAGAAATGGACGAGGAACTGGTGGAGTCGGTCGACGCGGTAGCAAGCTGTGCAGCCGTCAAAGCGGATTACGCCCTGTCCGGCTGGTTGTTCCGTGGGCTGACATCCGATGCGAGATCGGTCATTTCGACTTCGTTCTCGTTGCTGAATCTGGTAGATGGTTTGCAGAACGCGGAAAGCACACAGTCAATGGCTGACGTTCTTCAAGAGTTACCGGATGAGTCGTTTGATCTGTTGATCAACGTTACCAAGGACGTGGTAGCACAACTCGTCCCCGCCGATGAATCGTATCAAACGGTCGTTAATATCCTGCTCAAATCGCTGGATAAACTCCCCGATCTGCGTTCGAAGCTGTCCTCTGCGGAATATTCCACCGAATTGCGCGCGATCGCCGATATCGCTGCGATGCTCTCCGATCCGTCGGAGTATACCGATGAGGAGATCATCAAGACGGTTTTATCGTCCTCGGTGTTAACCTCCGCGATCTTGGAGAACAGCGATAAACTGGCCGAGGAATTCGCGGACAGCACCAAAGAACTGACCAAAAAAGAAAAACAGGAAATCAAGGATGCCGTAGGCGAATATGCCGACGAGTTGGGCGTTGACGACGAGGTCGTGTCCTCCTTGCTTTCTGCATTCGGTATTTCGTAATCCCTTCGTGTCCTCCCTTAGAAAGGAAGTGGCGTCATGGTCAACAAGTGCCCCACCGAAGTGCTTGACCTGTTTGCCGAGAAAGGCATTGAAACTGCATCTATTCAAGCTGCAGCACACAGCGACCGCGATCTCAGCGGTGCACTGTGTGAGTGTTATCTTGTCGCCACAAATGAACAGATAGCCATTCTCTCCGGTATCTTTTCCATCGTGGAAAAGAAGAAACCGAAGCGTTTGGGTTCGTCGCGCGTGCGCATTCGGTCAAAATTTACCGAGTTATCCTACGCGCAGTACCCGCTCGCCTCGCTTTCTGATTTTGCCGTGGAAGAATTGCTGTCGACCTGTCGTTTAACCGCCGTCAGCACCACTGACGGCGGTTCTGTTCGTTTAGCGTGTTCTACCAACACGCACAAGGACGGGCTTTCCCGTTTCGTCCGCCACCTGCGCGACTTAAAAAACGGAAAGACACCGCGTCACGACGATGACGCCGATGCCGATACCGTCTGTCCCATCTGCGGCACGCGCTATCCTAACCCCAATCGTCGCGTCTGCCCGAAATGTATGAATAAAACCCGTTTGATCCGACGGTTGGCGGGCTTTTTCGCCAAGTATTATCGTTCACTGATCGTCATGTTGCTGTTGCTCGTTGGTATCAGCGCGCTCGGTGTGTTGTCACCGTATATCGGCTCGGCGTTTTTCTACGACGAGGTGTTGAGCGAAAGCGGCTCGTTCTACGGTCAGGTACTGCTGGTGCTGTCGTTGATTATCAGCATCCGCATCTTCTCGGTGCTGATGAACATCGTCAACGGTGTGATTTCGTCGCGCATTGCCGCGAACGTCACCTACGATCTGAAAATGACGATCTTCAACGCGATCCATCGTTTGTCGCTCGGCTTTTTTAACGGACGGCAAACGGGCGGATTGATGACGCAGGTGAACAGCGACGCGCAAACCATTCATCAGTTCTTCTTACACGGGTTGACGCATTTACTCGTCAACGGGGTGCAGATCTTAGCGTTGCTCGGCGTAATGCTGTACGTCAGTCCTTGGCTGACGTTGCTATCCTTGCTTTCCATTCCGCTGTACGCTGTGATGATCCGCTTTTGCTACCGTCGTTTGCACGAGTTGCACGCCAAGCGGTTTTCCTCAAATCGCTCGTTGTCAAGTGCGTTGAGTGACATCTTAAGCGGTATCCGCGTGGTCAAAGCCTTTTCTAAAGAAAAGCAGGAGATCAACCGCTTTAACCGCTACTCCAAGCAGCTTGCCCGATCCGACGAAAATCTGTCGGCATTCCAATCCGTTGCGTTCCCGCTCACCAATTTTCTCTTAAGCCTTGGCGGTTCTCTGATTTGGGCATTCGGCGGATGGCTGGTGATGAAGGGTGAACTGACCTACGGTCTGCTGCTCAGTTTTGTCGCGTATTTGAATTTGATCTATTCCCCGCTGCAAAGCTTTGCACAGATCACCAATCTGGCAACCGATTGCTTGAATGCTTGCTCGCGTCTTTTTGAAATTATGGATACCGTGCCCGACGTAGTGGAAGCAGAGCAGCCGCTCTCCCCCGACGTCATTGAGGGACACGTCAGTTTCCGCAACGTGGAGTTCTCGTATCTTAAAAATCACAAAGTCATCGACGGTGTCAGTTTTGAGATTGAAGCAGGCAAGACCATCGGTATCGTGGGACACACGGGTGCGGGAAAATCCACGCTTGCCAATTTGCTGATCCGCTTGTACGACGTGTCTGACGGCGAGATCTGCATTGACGGTATCAACGTAAAGGATCTGTCGTTTGACTGCTTGCGTAAAAACGTTGCCATCGTGTCGCAGGAAACGTATCTGTTCGTCGGCACGATATTGGAAAACATCCGTTACGCTCGTCCCGATGCGACGCTTGACGAAATTATGACCGCCGCGCGCATCGCGGGTGCACACGATTTTATTATGCAACTGTCCGACGGTTACTCGACTATGGTCGGCACCGGTTACAAGGATCTGTCCGGTGGTGAACGGCAGCGTATATCCATTGCACGCGCCGTGTTGCGTGATCCGCGGATCTTGATTTTGGATGAAGCCACCTCGGCGATGGATACCGAAACCGAGCGGCAGATCCATACAGCTCTTGAGCGCTTGTCCGTTGGGCGCACGACCATTATGATCGCGCATCGGTTATCGACCTTGCGCAGTGCCGATAAGCTGATCGTTATCGACAACGGCAAGATGCCCGAAAGCGGCACACACGCAGAACTCATTGCCAAAAAAGGCATTTATCACAAATTGTACCGTATGCAAGCCGAAGCGCTGAAAAACATCGGTATTGAAGAATGGAAAGGAGATGTGACGCCATGCCCGCCAAACCGTCGTCCCCACAGACGTTAAGTGATATCGTATCGGTCACTTATTTGAACCGCGACAACTGTACTTTTACCGAAAAGAACGGCTTTTTAGGGCTGCGTGCCGCGATTGCCAAGCGGGACGTATCGCTTTGGGAACAGCATCAAAGCGAGAACGAGTCTGCTGCGGGTGATACGGAAGAGGTGGTGTTGGATCGTCTTTTCCTGTCCCGCGCATTCCCGTTTGAAAAACCGTTTGAATACATTTCCGTCTTTGATAAAGACAAGCACGAAATCGGCTTTATCCGTTCGCTGACGGAGGATTTTGACGAAGACGTCTGCGCTCGGCTGATGCGGGAGTTGGAAGAATCGTACTATTGCCCCGTCATTCGTCGTATTCTGTCGGTCAAGTCCCAGCGCGGTATTTCGTACTGGCAGGTGGAATGTGATTTCGGTGAAACCTCGTTTTCACTCCGCGACGTGTACGTGGATATGCGCAAGCTCGAGGGAAAAAACGGAGAGTTGCGGTTGCTTATCACCGACGTCTACGGCAACCGTTACGAAATCCCCGATGCCAACGCGCTTGATCGTCAAAGCTATCGAAAAATCGAGTTGTATTTGTAAGTAACAATAACCCCGACAAAGGAGGTGACACGCATGGAGCAGCAAACTGCCTTGTTCGACGGTGCCCGACTTGCCGCCGAGCATAAAGAACGCATCCGCCGCTCGCGTATTGAAAAACTTTTGAAAATTGATCCGCACTGCCCTACCGACGGGATCTTGGCTTTGTTTACCTTTGACCTGCCCGACCGTGAGGCGGATGCCGTTTCCCACGCATCACAAGTGGACGGATTGGCAGTGGTATTCACCGACCGTTTAGCGGTCTACCAAAACGGCGCGCTCGTGCGTTCGTACACCTTGGAAACGGCGACAGATTTCCGTGTGAATATCGCCGTAGGCAGCGTAACTGCCGAATGTGTGATAAACGGCGAGCCGCATCTCATTTGCCGCGCCACCAAGCGCTTTGCCGATGAGATTGCCGCGGTAATGAAGCAACTGACCGCCTATAACGCGGGCAACGGCTATTCGGATGACTATCTGGAGCACGTTGCGCGGTATTGCGAACGATGCGGTCGACCGTATCTGAACGGCTCTTCGTTTTGCCCGCACTGTGCCGAAAAAGCAGGTGTCATCCGTCGTTTGTGGGACGTGGCACGACCTTTTAAGTGGTATTTGTTCACGGCGATCGCATTGTTTTTCCTCATCACGCTCGTTAATCTGATCACACCGTCACTCAACCGTTTGTTGGTGGACGGGTATATTACCTCCCCCACTCCCGAGGCGGTTTCGATGACGGGCTTTATCGGTGTTATCGCATCGATGGCGGGTGTTCATCTTCTGTCGCATTTGCTGTCGATCCTGCGTAACCGCGCGTTGATCCGTTCGAGCAACCACGTCGTAGTGAGTCTGCGTGAAATGGTATTTGCTAAAATTCAAGCCATGTCCATCAACCGCATTTCGCAACGCACGGCGGGCACGCTGATGCACCGCGTCACCGACGACACGGTAGTGATCCGTGATTTCATCACCAACGTGCTTCCGGAATTTGTGCAGGAAGTATTGGTGCTGCTGTTCATTTCCGTTTATCTGTTCGTTTATGATTGGCGGTTGGCGTTGCTCGTTTTGCTCCCCACGCCGTTCGTATTTTTCTCGTTCCGCTTCATCCGCAAAAATCTTCGCCTTTTGTGGCGGCGGCGGTGGAGCGTGGGTGTCCGTGCCAATACGATTCTGCACGATATTTTCTCGGGTATCCGTGTCGTCAAAGCCTTCGGTATGGAGGATTATGAAACCGACCGTTTCGATAGCATTTCCGCCGAGTACCGCAAAGCCTCGATCAAAGCGAGTAACCATTGGCAAACAATCCATCCCATCTTGCATTTCTTGATCGGGATCGGCGAGTTCTTTGTGTTGTTCTACGTCGGCAACCGCATTTTGGACGGTACTATGACGCTCGGTCAAATGGCGCAGTTCTCGACTTACGTCAGTATGCTGTACACCCCGCTGCGGTGGTTGTCGATGTTACCGCAACGATTGGAGGATTTTGCAACCTCCGCCACAAAACTGTTTGAAATTATTGATGAAACCCTTGAGATCGACGATAAGGCGGATGCGAAAACGCAACGAATCGTCGGCACGGTGGATTTCAAAAACGTTTCATTCGGGTACGATAACACGAACAACGTGTTGCGCGGCATTGATCTGCACGTGGAACCCGGTGAAATGATCGGCATCGTCGGGCGTTCGGGAGCCGGTAAAACGACGCTCATCAACTTGTTGATGCGTCTGTATGACGTTGAGGGCGGTTCCATCTCGATTGACGGTATCGATCTGCGCGATTATTCACAGGAAACGTTGCGTTCACAAATCGGTGTGGTATTGCAAGAAACGTTCTTGTTCGCGGGTACGGTGTACGATAACATCGCCTATGCCAAACCCACCGCCACCCGTGAGGAAGTGTTACACGCGGCGACGGTAGCGGGAGCGCACGAGTTCATTATGCGACTGCCCGATGCGTACAATACGCAGATCGGCGAAAAAGGATACACCCTTTCGGGCGGTGAGCGGCAACGCATTTCCATTGCGCGCGCGCTTTTGCACGATCCGCGTATCCTCATTCTCGACGAAGCGACTGCCGCGTTGGATACCGCGACCGAACGGCAAATCCAAGATGCGTTACAGCAACTGATGAAAAACCGCACCACGTTTGCGATCGCGCACAGATTATCGACACTGCGCAACGCCACGCGGTTGATCGTACTGGATAAAGGTGTGATCGCAGAGGTTGGCACGCACGAGGAGTTGCTTAAAAAGAAAGGTATTTATTATAACCTTGTGATGGCACAACGGCAAATGTCGAATATGGCACCGAAAGGGGCTGCAAAACGTGTTTGATGAAACTAAAATCGTCTTAAATCTTGCCGTACTCAGCGATATGCACGTGGGCGGTATATGGCATATGGACGAGCGCGTGGAGCAATTTCATCAGATCGTAAAGCTGTATAAGCGCCTAACGGACAACAAACTTGATGCGTTTTTGCTTAACGGTGATTTCACCAATGCGATGAGTTCACCCGCAAACGTCGTTTTCGGCAAGTACGACCAGCCCGACACCTATGAAGAAGCCAAGGCTTTGCAAAACGCCAACGAGTTTGCGACTATCCGCCGCGCGCTTGCCGCCATTGACGAGGACATTGATATCCTCTATACCTTGGGCAATCACGACGGAGCGGAAAACAACGAACGGTTCATCACCGAATTTTCTTCACGCGATACTATCGGTGATAACAAAAACTTTGCGCGTATGTACCGCACCGATCTGGATTTGGATGCCCTGCATCAAGGTGCGCGGCATTGTGTGGTCGGCGGTTATCACGTTGTGTGTCTGAATCTGTTTTTGCAAGCCGAATCCGAAAAGCGGCTGGCGCTTATCAAACAATGGTTGGATGAAATCACGGCAAACGAGCCCGAAAAATACGTGTTCGTGATGTTCCATTACAAAGTGCCCGATACGGTGATGTTTTCGAACTACTCTCACGGTATCAACGCGGCGCTGGGTGAGTTGTTAAAGCAATATCCGCAAGTAGTGCTGTTGACGGGGCATACCCATTCCCCGCTCCAAAACGAACGCTCGATTTGGCAAGGCGACTACACGGCGATAGAAACGTCATCCATCAATTATCTGGTAAACTGTTCGTTGGAGATTACCGAATGCAACGTCAGCTACGCGGAAAAGAAAACCGAGCAGCAAGGATTGCTGATACAAGCAGACGAAGCGGGAAATCTCCGCATCCTCAAATTGAGTTTACCCAAAGAACAGACGATTGGCGAGCCGTGGCTCTTATCGAAACCGACGGCAGACGGCAGTCACCTGAAAGCCTATACCAACGAGCGTGCGCACCGCTATCCCGCGCCGCAATTTCCGCGTGACGCCGTACTTTCGGTCAACCCCCACGAAGAGCAAACCGCTGTCACGTTCCCGGCGGCACAGCACGACGATATGGTGTATCGTTACGAAGCTGTCGTTACCAATAAACTCGGGAATTCTGAAGTGTTTTACGTTTCGTCACTGTTTTGCTACGATAATCCCGACACGCAAACGGTACGCGCCGTATTGCCGTGCAACTTTGAATCGGTCTGCCGTATCTCGGTAACACCACAAGACGTCTGGTTCAACTGTGGCGAGGCCCTTCATTTTAATAAGAACTAAAAAAAGAAGCCCCTGTGGGCTTCTTTTTTATTGTCTGGTATCAATGCTTGCGCCGAATACGAAGAAACGGTCGTACAGGAATTCCAACACGAAGTTGAGGATCATGGTGATTGCCACCACCAAAAAGCCGTTCCAACCGACCCCTTCCAGCACGGCACCGCCCCACGTGGACAGCGGCGTAAACACCGCATAAAAGACGGCAACCTTGAGCATCGCAACGGGGACGTTGTTTGCTGATTTAAAGGTGATGTTGCGGTTAAGAGTGAAGTTCCACAGCACCGATAAAACAAGGGAGATCAAATACGATACCCAGTATACCCAGTGCAACACTTCATACATCAACGCAAAGGTTGCCGCTTGGATAATACCGGCGCTTACCGAAAACAAAGTGAATTTGACGGCGCGCATCAATTCTTTCTTTTTCTCACTCATCCGCTTTGCTCCTCCTTTTTGCAGCGGCACGCAAGCCGTTATAAAGCAACTTGGTAACTGCCGTAGCGGCGATAACGCCCAGCGCCAATGCCGCCGCCAACTCTAACGTGTACACGGCTTTTCCCAAAAACCGTGACATATCGCTTTGGAACGCGTACGCCATGGTATAATACAACGAACTACCGGGGATCAACGGAATCAGCGACGTGGTGATAAAGGTGGTCGTAGGCGTTTTCATAACGCGCGCCATCGCCTCGGCATATACCGATATCAAAAACGACACGATGAAATAGTTGATCGGTTCGCTGTCAATGAAACGGGAAAGCACTAAAAAGAGCAGCCACGATAATAAGCCGCCGAGCGTTGCCACCCACACGCGTTTTCCGCGCACGTTAAACAGCAAGGCAAAGCCGAATGAACCGATCGAACCGGTGAGGATCTGCAACAATTCATCAACCGTCATCCGATCACACCTCCCAACACCACGAACAGGAAGTAGCCGGCGGCGATCGCTAACGCGATCAGCACCGCTTCGATCGAGCGGAGAAGACCGGCAATGCTGTCGCCGGTAAACAGATCACGCAAAGCGTTCGTCAAACCGATGCCCGGAATCAGCGTCATAATGATACCGATCATCATTTTATCCACGGTCGGTACCCAACCGAATTTTAACGCGGCAAACGCTAACGCCGTTGCCGTAAAGGATGCTAAAAATTTAGAAAAGATCTTGTTGCCGACTGCTACATCCGCCAAAGTCGGAGGCCAAGC
>JAZQTM010000010.1:0-18384 GCA_045630765.1 Acutalibacteraceae bacterium
TGGTCAACTCCGCAGATTCGCCTTCCACAACGACCATATCGCCGTCATAGTACTTATCGGTTTCCGTCGGAGCTTGATACGAAGGAGCCGCATCCTTAGCACCGAAGAAGAACGTCTTGATCTCGAAGTTGCCCGATATCGGTGTAATGGTAACCGTATGCGTTCCTGCCGTTAAAGCAATCAGATACGGATCCGCGTTCCAGCCGGACGTATCAAGAGCCACGTTACGATAGAAGTCATCGTACGGGATCTGCTCCATAGGAATCTGATTTCCTTGACCGTCCGTTCTGATCTCTCCCGTGTTCGTCCACATACGAGGGAACTCCAGAGCCTTCAGTGCGCCGTAAGGAACGGTACCGTCTACCTCCAACGCAATTTCAATGGGTGCTGTTTTACGTTCGGTCGCTTTATATTCCATACCGATGGTATATAAACCATCTGCCGGTACTTCAATCGTGAACGTGACGGGATCTGCACCAAAAACGGCGCTCACAGCCGCCTCTGCCTCCGTCTGCACCTGTTCGTAGGACGGGAGCGCAGCGAGATATGCCTCGTAGGAAGCATCGGGAGTTTCGACCGTTGTCGCATCAGTTTCAGGTTCGGTATCCGTTACCACATCTGTTTCAGCAGCGTATACACCATACGCAGGAACTAACGCGATCACTAACACCAATGCAGCAACAAGCGCTATCATCCTTTTCATTGCCGACACCACCTTTTAAAAAATTCACAAAATTTCATTTTCATATCGCCGTCATTTACGGCAACCATTTGATAAGTTTAGGATCGGAATCGAACGATTTCATCGCCTCTTCCAGTTCTTCCTGATTGTTTGCCGTCCTCTGCCCTTCTCCGGCATAATGAACGGCTTGACCGGTGCCACTGTCCTTTTCATAGAACGTGTTACCGCTGATCTCTACTTCCGGATATTCGCGGCCGTCAGCCCAGTGCCAGAACACCGTATTGTACTTCGAACAATCGAAAATATTGTTGCGAATGTAAATACGCGGGGACACATCATAGACAAACGTCCAACCGCAGATGTTGGAGGTGGGATACGTCGTGTGACGTTGATCACCCCAACCGTAACCGGAGAATCTGAGAATGTTCTCTTCCATATAATAGCCATCCCAATGAGTTTGCGGATTGCGGTGGAAGAATTCAATATTATAGGTAGAATACTCAAGGAGATTCTTGCGCATCACCATATTTTTGAAATGACCGGGAGCGCTGACAGCCTGCGGAGACAAACCGGCATCAAACACTTGATAGACCCAGTTGTATTCCATTAAGGCGTTTTCGGAAACATCCCAAAATTCAATGGCATTTCCAAGACGAGCGCCGGGGCTGTACGGATACGAAGAATGCACCCATACGCAACCGCCGATCCAACCCATTTCACAGTTGGAGAAGGTGATATTCTTGGTCTTCGTCTTAATTTGGCTACCATAGTGACCGAAATATTTGATCGTTAAGTTATCTACGATAACATTTTCTGTTTCGGCAGGAATAAATAAAAAATCCTCACGAAGACAAAGCTCGATATCTTCATACACGTCGTGTGGGCACCCCTTATCCAAATACAGATACAAGGTTGCGTTGACGAAATCGTGATAAAATTCAAAGTTCTTGTTCAGGTCATCAATCTTCTCGATGTGATGTCCCATAAAACGTTTGATACCCGCTTCTTCACCGTGGTTGAACACGATGACGCCGCAGTCTGCAAACGGGGTTTCAACCTTCCAAATGTTTTCGTACTCGGTCGGTTCCCAGCACTCTTCCCACGCATAGTTCTTAAAAGAACCGTAGATCGCGGGTTTCGGACCGGTGCCATACGCACCGTACGACATACCGGATTTTGCTCTAAACAGAATCGGCAGCGGCGGTTTTTCCACAGCCGGGTTGAACATAGTTGCTTCTAACGTAATCTGCGAACGCCAGATACCACCGCGTTCGAACAATACACCGTCGCCCGACTCAAAGATATCCTCGTGCTTTCTGACCGCGTCCAAAGTCTTCCAAGCCGTTTCGGGAGATTTACCATCGTTCGCGTCGTCACCATTTGGGGAAACATAATATGTAGTACCGGTGATAACGAGTTTATCCTCAGCATTCAGAATTTCCTGACGTAAGGCTTCTGCCTCTGCATCAGCACCACCCTTTTGAGGGTTGTACATAGCAGCGCTATTCCCCTTCGGAAGAACTTCTGTATGTGTTTCTTTTAACAGCAATTTACTCATAATCAACACCTCGATCTCTGTGACGTGATATTAGTCCAACCATTTAATCTCTTTTGCTTCGGGATCGAACAAGCGAACAGCCGCTTCCAGTTCTTCTTGATTGGTGGCTGTTTGCGGCTCGTATTCAGCAAAATGGATCGCTTTGCCGGTAGCGTTCGCTTTCTGATAGAAACTGTTACCCGAAATCGTTAAGCCTTCGGTATAGGTCTTACCATTCCAAAAAACGAGGTTGCGCGCAGAGCAATCGAAAATGTTGTTGCGCATCACAAAGCCTTTACCGGGGAACTTATCGTAATTCCAAGACCAACCAACATAATGCGCCACACCAACACGACTGTCCGGTCGTGCGGCTGCCGGTATAAATCCGTAGCCGGCAAAACGCATAATGTTGTTTTCAACAACAAGACCATCCCAAATGCTTTCGCTATTTCTGTCGAATATTTCAATGGAATAGTTGCAGTATTCAATCAAATTGTTACGGAATACCATATCCGTGTAATTGTGGGGCTCCGCAACGCCCTGCGGGGTGATACCAGCGTCGTAGCACTGATACAACCAACAGTTTTCTACCAAACCGCCGGCTGCATCTTTCCACCAGGAAACAGCATTGCCGAGGCCGACGTTGCTTTGCGCAAAGCGGCAACCGCCTACCCAACCCATTTCACAGTTGGTGACGCGTACATTGCGCGTGCGTTCCTGAGCAATCACCGCAAACAAGCCCGCATATTTGATAGCTAAATTATCAATAGTGACATCCACCGTATCACGCGGGACATCGATGACGGTCGCACGCGTACCAATTTCGATATCCTCATACACTGAGGCGGGGTTGCCCTTATCTAAATACATATATAAAACGTGATTTTCCAGATCATGATGAAAATCACCATTTTTGACTAATTCATCGATGCCTAAATATTTCGGCATACCGGTTGCGACACCGTGGTTAAAGACAATAATGCCCGCTTCCTTGGTGTCAAGAGGAAGCTGCCAGATGTTTTCGGTTTCGGTCGGTGCCCACGTATGCAACGCATAGTTGGCAGGCGAACCGTACAGAGCAGGCTTTTCGCCCGTACCATAAGCGGCATAAGTGACGCCGCTAACAGCGTAAATCGTAGCAGTACAGCGGTATACGTAACCGCGTTCAAAAAGCACGGCATCCCCTGCTTTGAGGAGATCTTTGTGCGCAATAACGGCGCTCGGCGTTTGCCAAGCAGTAGCGGGAGAGGTACCATCGTTGGTATCAGCACCATTCGGAGAAACGTAATACTTCGTACCGGTAATAACCAGTTTGTCTTCCGTATGTAAAATCTGTTGACGTAAGGCTTCCGCCTCGGCGTCGGCACCACCGTGATTCGGATACCACGGAGCCATAGTTTCTCTTTTTAAAGCTTCTAACTGCACGTTGCTCATATGTAACCTCTCCTATCCAAAGGACATTGTCCGCGCGAATATTGTGCGCAGACATTGCAGTGCCTGCTGCTGTCCGCTTGGTTCGCCAAGCGGACAGCAGCAGGATGTCAATCAAGTAACACAATGCAGCGCTTCAGCGCACATTGTTTCTTCTTTCCCCTGCTTTGCGGGGTAATTATTTCTGCAGTTTGTCCAGAATCATGTTGGTCTGTCTTACAGCACTCTCGAGCTCGTTTTTCTTACTGTTGAGGAGAGTGGAGACACCACCGGCAGTGGAGCGCATAACGGAAGCCAAGAAGTCGCCGAAGCCGTTTGCAGAAGTGAGAACATAACCATAGTTGTAGGTCATGAGGCGGTTCTCCTGCTTCATGCAGTAGTTGTAAACTTCGAGAGCAGTCTTGTTGCAGAAGAACTGATCAACATTGTAGTTCTCAGCATCCAACCAGTAGCGCAGGAAGTACGGAACAGCCGTCGGGTTCTTAGCACCGGTCGGAACAGCATAAGCTTCCAACTCAGCGAACAGCTGATGGTAAGTCTGGCCCTTGACGCCCGGGAACGGAACGATACCGAGGGAACCGTCGCCCTTCAAGCCGGTGAAGTAGAAGTGAGTTTTTCTCGCGCCGATGATAGCATCGTGGAAGAAGAGCGTGGTGCCTGCCTCGAAGGACTGACGCAGGTAAGCGTTTTCGGAAACCAAACCATCTTCTTTCATGGTGATCATCTTGCGGATACCATCGGTGAGTTTCGGATCGGTCACAGCATTTTTGAAGCCGTTTTCAGTGTAGATAACAAAGTCAGCACCCTGAACCTGTGCGAATTCCTGGCTCTTGAAGAAGGAGTATGCGGTGTAGGTATCGCCGGCTTCTTCATGGAAAGCTTCGCAGACTTCAACAAACTTGTCGTAATCCCACTGACCTTTCTTCCACAACATATACGGATCCATATCGTCCAGACCGTATTTGCTGAGAAGTTTCTTGTTGTAGAGGAGAACGTTGGGCTGCTGCATAACGGTGTCGGTCATGTTAGTAGCGTACACCGTACCTTTGTAGGAGTAGCGGCTCATAACGTCTTCGTCCCAAGCACCGTCGCTGAAATCATAACCGGTGTTGGACAAGGGCTGCAGCATAGCCAACAGCGCCGGGTTCAAGTCCTTCATACGGATGATGTCCGGAGCAGCTTTTGCAGCCTGCTTAGCAGCGACTTCGGTAACGTAGGTCTGATAGTTACCAACCTGATAGTCGAGGGTGATACCGGTCTCTTTCGTGAAAGCGTTAACAGCTTTCTGAGCGTCGGTGATGGAGTTGAGTTCGTTCCAGTTGAAGAACACAACGGAAGAACCCTTCAGGTTCGCCGGCATCTTGGCTTTGACCTCAGCCCAAGACAACGTTTTGGAGTTGCCGCTGGGTTTCTTGGTGGTCTTGCCCGCCGTCGTTTTGCTGGTCTTCTTGGTTTTGGACGACTTGTCGGAGCTGGTTGCAGTCGTGGTGACGGTGTCGCCATCTTGATCCGCAATCGTCGTAGTGACAGTGTCGCCGACGGTGGTCGTCACAGTTGCATCACCATCGCCGCCGCACGCGACGAGCGACAGAGTCAAGGCAAGTGCTAAAAGACCAAAGAGAGTTTGCTTTGCGAGTTTTTTCATAACAATTACCTCCTGTTTTTATTTTTTAACCAACTATACCGCTTGTCGCGACGCTGGCTATAAACCGTTTTTGAATGATGATGTAGAAAATCAGAATCGGCAACAGTGCAATCAAGCAAGCTGCAATCGTAATCTGCGCCGCGGTGAAGTTGGACATCTGCATCGTCTGCGTCAACCAGAAGCCCAATTTCTGACCGTAGTTCGACATCATCGTGCCGATGGGATAATTCTCAGTAAGATACATCTGAGCCAAGAAGGAATCATTCCAGTGCCAAATCACCGAGAACACCGTTACCGTAACGAATACAACGCTCGAGGACGGTAACACGATCTGCAAGAAGGTACGCCACGTTCCTGCACCGTCCACCCAGGCAGCTTCCTCGATTTCCTTGGGAAGGCCCTTGAAGAACTGGGTGTATATGTAGACGAACAAGCCGCCGCTCAAGCCAACATCCAAGACAGACGGAATCCAGAATACAAACGGGGTGTCCAGCAAGTGGAGATTATGGAAGTTTACGTAACTGGGAATGATGGTCATAGCATTCGGTACCAAGATGGACAAGATCATCAGCGCCGACAACAAGGTTTTGCCTTTAAAGTTGAATCGCGCCAAACCGAACGCTGCCACAGCACACGATGCGATACCCAAACCCGCCGCTACCAGCTCGTTAACGAGCGTGGAGATCAACGTCGGTACCAATTCCATCGACGTCCAAGCGTTTTTGAAATTCTCCCACGTCAGATGTATCGGCACCCATTGGACTGAGGGGTTATAGTAATCCGCCGAGTTCATGACAGAGTTGACAATCATATAAATGATCGGGTAAATCAACACGTAACTGAATGCCAGCAAAAACACATACCGGCAAACGTTAGCCACAACCTTCTGAGCGACCTTCTTTCCAACCGGAATACCGCCACTTTTAAATAAAGTCATCCGCTTGTTCATCCCTTCTGAACCTTTGTTTATGTTTGCGCGTTTTTTGAGAAATGGCGCCGCATACGCAACCCGATACAAGCGAAAACTGCTCGACCTTTCTCGCGGAAAAGCAGCATTTTCTCCCGTTTTCGTGCCCGTGATTTTACGACTTTCGTCAAAAACAACAACAAACACCGCAGTTTAACTGGTACTATTATACCAATACTTTTTCAATTATGCAATAGATAATGTTGTCCAATATCTATATTATGTTGTCGTGAAAGGCGAAAAACAAGGGTTTTTTCTATTTTTAGGCAAGGGTGAACGGTGGCGCGGAACGTACGATGGATAAACGCCATCGGTAGGCATTCACCAACACTTCGTCTGGCAAGGGCTCCTGATGCACACCTGCCGCCCACTTTTATCCTTTTGAGTAAAAAAAACAGCCCAAGTGCGAAAGCACTCGGGCTGTTTGTTTGTGATCTTCTCGTTGTCCCGTTACCGCAGGACGGGTTTGATGCATACGTGATCGCAGAAAGGATACGTTCAAATGCGGTTCATACAGATCGAATTACTCCAATTCGTCCTCGCCGACGAAAATGTCGTTTTCGGACTTGTAGTCGTCACCCCAAGGAGAGGGAGCTGCCATGTGACGATCGGCAATCAACGTAACAATGGTAACTAAAGGTTTTTCATATTCTTTTCTCATTTTCGTTACCCCCAAAAATTAAGCGCGATTTGTTTGCCAAAGAATCGATTCGGCAACACGCAAAAATACTTATGCACTCTACTTTGCTCTATTATATCAGATCGTTTTTTGTTTTGCAACTAAAAATATTGTCAAATTGCTGTAATATGTTGTCCGATTTATTAAAGATCTGAAAATATAGAAATTAACTTTTTGTCGGAGGGTGTCTCTCCCCTCGTTAAGCGCCCCGTGCATCTATTGTCGGATACACGGGGAGCTTTATAACGCATTAAGGGGTTTCGTTACGCCATGCCGTGCTTTTTGAGCATTTCTTTTTCGAAGTTCAGCAGGTAAGCTGCTTCAGCATCGATGGTTGCTTCGCAGGGGTTCTCGACCAAGTCGCGGAACACGTGGATATCGCGACCGACCTCGCCACCCTGCATAACGAACGGCTCAGACACAATGCGTCCTTTGTAGTTGATATCTGCGAGAGCACCGAAGATCTCGTCCCAATCCAAATGGCCGCGGCCGGGAGCGGTACGATTGTTCTCGCCGGTGTGGAAGCTTGTGAGCTTGTCACCGACCAAGCGAATGGCATCGCCAATATTGTTTTCTTCGATGTTCATGTGGTAGGTATCCAAGAGGACACCGATGTTTTTGCTGTCGATACGAGCAACGTAATCCAGCGCTTCAGCAGCAGTGTTGATGATGCAGGTTTCGAAACGGTTAACCGCTTCAACACAATACGTCACACCGCATTCTTCGGCGACTTTGATGATCTCTTTCATGCTCTTGACCGACTGCTCCAAGTAGGGGCGCTTGTCGTTCATAACGACGTTGGGGCAACCCCAGCCTGCATAGCTGACGCCAGACAGCAGCGTGCCGCCGCCAACGTACATCTTACGGATAATGTTTTGCAAATATTTGACGCCGCCCAAACGAACGGTCTCATCGAGAGAGGAAACGTCGTAGTTGGGATCCAAACCGAGGCTGTAAGTTAATTCGATACCGGCATCGTCCGCGCGCTTTCTCAACTCACGGATATGATCGTCGGACATCTCCAAAAGCGGCTGTGCCTGGAATTCCAATACATCGAAACCGATTTTGGCTGCCTTGTCGATGTACTTCTTATGATCGGCATCCCAGTTCTTCTCCCAGAAGTTCATGAAAATACCTAATTTGTTCATTGGTAAGGTTCCCCCTTTAGTTACAAATCTTATTGTACGTCGTAAATGCCACCGTTTTCGACGCCCTGCATCATGATGTAGTGGAGCGCCAAGTTTGCATTGCCGGCAGAGTTCTTTTTAAGCGTTACCGTTACTGTGTGCTCAGTTGCACTGAGATCTTCAGCAATGCGAATGATTTTATGGTTCTGGACGTTTGCAAATTCGAAGTACTGTGCTTCGCCGCCGTCGATGACAACCTCCAGTTTACCCGCCACAACGTTAGTGGAGGAACCGTACAGCCAGAACCACAGGTCCGTACCCTTGAACTTGAAGGTGAAGGTAGCGCCTTCCGTGGAAGTGGAGATAAGACCCTTCGGGAAGGTGATGTTGCCGCCCTCAGTCTTGACCGTGATGTTGGCATCGGTCAAGGTGAAACCGTCAAACGTGTCAATGCGGGGATTTTCAAGCGTGCTGTAAACAGCAGTTTCCGGGCACTGGGCTTCTACCGTACCTTCCGGCAGGAAGATTTTCTCGCCCAGTACGCTATCCAAATACTCGATGACGTAATCAGCATACTCTTTGTAACCGGCATCCGTCGGATGGACAGAATCCGTGAAATATTTCGACCAAACTTCACTGATTTCTTTACCTTCTGCTTCGGCTTCATCTACGATCTCGTTGTAGAGGCGCGCACCGACATCAATGGTGGGGATACCGTAGGCTTCGGCAACTGCCCTATGTGCTTTCTTCGTCCAGAAGTCAGTGTTCGTGGTTTGGGTTTTGGTAATGAACACCATCACAATGTCTGCTTTGGGTGCATACTGATAGATCGTGCGAATGATGGATTCCATATACTCTTCCGGATCGCCGACATTTGATCTGGCGGTAGCTTCGTTAGCGCCGTAATCACCGTAGTCGTTGGATGCAAACTCTACGAACACCAAGTCGGGTGTTACGGTTGCAAGCTTCAGATGCTCGACAACACGGTGAGCACCGTAAAGGGTACCTGTACCGCCGATAGCACCGTTAACCTCGTTGATGGTGGCGTTCGGATATTCCTGTTCCAACCACTTGGTGGTCAAACGACGCCAGCAATTTTCGCGCGTGGTGGATCCGTGACCATCGGTCACGGATCCGCCTAAGTAGGCGACGTTCAGAGTTTTGTCTTTTTCCAGTTTGTAATACGTGTTGTTCAAAGTCTTCGTGCTTCCTTTAATGATTGCGTCTAAGTAAGCTTCCTCGGCAGGATAATAGTCCGGTGCCTGTTTATCGGCACGAGCGATCTTCGCAACGTTGTACAACGTGCTGTCTACCGGTTCGCCACCATTGTAATCATCGTCTTTGACACTGTTGATCACGTCACTGTATACGACGATCTCCTGACCGTCCTCGTCCACGTACAACGCATAAGCTCTCGCGATGTAATGGGTGTTGAAGTTCTTGTCAGAGGAGAAGTTAAGAAGCGCGGTGAAGTAGTCGTACGTCTTGTCGTCTTCTGCAACGTCCTCGCGAACGTGTACAGTAGTTTCACCGTCAAATGCAATAGCTTTCGCAGTCTTGGCACCGCCAACGAACAGACCATTGGCAGCATTGTCAGCTTTCGACAGGACTGCACCGTACTCTTTCAAGCCCGCAATCTGAGCAGCGGTATCCACTTTGAAGTAGAAACGCATACCGGTGGGCTTGAAGGTGCGGATAGAGGTACCAATCTTAACAAGGGCATCGTCTACGACCGAGAGGGTGCTGCGGATCGGATAACCCTTGGTAGAGGTTGCCCAACCGGTGCCGAGAAGTTTGGCGACAGTGCCGTTGGCAAACTCTTCGGCGGATTTGACTACGGCATTCGCGGTGTTGGTAGGACCGGCGATGCAATACGTATTGGTTACCGTAAGAGCCATGGGATAGTCTTTATTATCATAGACTATCGCACTTTGTGCCGTGGTACCGTAATAATAGCAATTCTCAATCGTAACCGGCACATTTTTGTGTCCAGTGGAGTTACCGTAATACACACCACCAAAGATACCGGAGCGCGTGCTGGAAGTAGGAGCAAGCTGCGCCAAGGAATAGGAATTCGTGATGGTCAATCCGGCAGTACCGGAAGCAGCTTCATAAAAGCGTATCTGACCAACAAAACCGCCTACGCGCTGACCGGAAACGATCGAACCCGCATAATAACAGCTGTCGATAGAAGCAGTCGCATTACCATTTTTCGGTGCGTAGACTGTACCCACCAAACCACCGGTACCGTCGTTCACTTGTTTAGTCGACTCCCCGATGGCAATGGTCGAATAAGAATTCGTTAACGTAAGATGAGAGTTAGAAAGATAACCAATAAAGCCACCAACATGTTCCGGCTTGAACGTTACAGCAGTTAGTGCATCTTCACTCGTCTTGGCAAACTTGACGTTCGTTGTGTTGGCGATCAAATTACCTCCGGTATAGCAGTTATCAATCACGATGGTACCACCATCTTTTTGACCGATCAAGCCACCGAGATACGCAGTATACGAGCCTGCACCCGAAATGACTTTACCGGTATAACTACAATTTCGAAGCGTTATATTGCCTGTGCCGGCATAGCCAACCAAACCGCCGACCAATTGCAAGTCGGTTTCGATATGTCCGTTTACAACGTGTACATCATCGAGCAACGCACCGTCACTCAAACGACCGAACAGACCAACACCGTAGCTGCTGCGGGGTATTTTATAAGACGCGGTGTAATTTGGATCGATATAAGTATCGACCTCATCAGGAGTGGTTCCCGTAGGATCTCCGATGTACGTCTTATGATCATGGAAATAGTACAAACCGGTGATGGTGTGTCCTTTGCCGTTGAAAGTACCTGCAAAAGCGCGATTGATAGTCTTACCGCCTTCTTGGTAACTGATGCCGATAGGCGTCCATTGTTTGTTACCCAAATCAATATCGGCAGTCAGTTCGAAGTATTCGCCTTTGTAAGTTGTGCCATCCTTGACTTTCTGTGCCAAAAGGAATAAACCCTCGGCATCGGCGATCTGATACGGATTTGCCGCCGTACCATAGCCACCGCCGGACTGACCGTTCCAGCGCGTATCGGAGATGGTAATCGTGTAGGTTTTCGACTGATGACCGTTTTTACGAGCAACAACACTCACGACAACCGTTTCATTCTTATTCGTGGTCACCGTGTAAGTGTTACCGACGGAAGTGAGGGCAGATGCTTTATCTGCCGAAACCAAGACACGCGTGCCGTCGGTAGCGTCTACGCCAAAGGTGTAGGTGCCGGTTGAAGAAGTAAACGCGTACTCTGTAACATTCGAGGTGAAACCTTCAATGCCCGAAAGCGTGAAGTCATATCCGCTGTAACGAACAGGCTGACCGTTCCAAAGCGTCCATTTTTCCTCGCCTGCATTGAGCAGAGCTGTTACGCCCGTTTCGCTTGCACTTGCGAAATCCGCTGCGGATTTTTCTTCGCCGAATTCGCCGAGAGCTTCGCCGGTATAACAACCTTCCTTATGGAAAACGTTTGTCAGGGTGATGGTCTGCGTACCGGAATTTGCACGGGTAATGGGATACGGTTGGCTTACCGTACCCGCAAAATAACAGTTATTAAATTTCAGGGTGGATTTGTCATTCGAGGTACCGACTAAACCGGCTGAAAAATAAGTGGCTGGGTTGGGCTTGGTGTTTTCAACTTTCATAGAACTCCAGCAAGAGTCGAAAGTATAGGTAGCGGCGGCGCTATAAGCACTTCCCAGCAAACCGGCAGGGTTACCGCGATAGGCGGTTGTAACGGAACCGGTCGTCCAGCAATCGGTAAACGTCGCGCTGCCACCGATGTAACCAACCAAACCACCGATAAAGTTCGTGTGGCCGGAATAGATCGTTCCATCAAAGCTACAGTTTGTCATCGTGACGCCACCCGCATAACTGGCAAAACCGCCGACCGCGTTAGGTTGACCGTCATCGTTTATCGTTGCGTTTACAAGATGCAAATTAGAAATGTCGGTGCTGCCTAACCTACTGAAAAAGCCAAAGGGACGAGCGTAGTGCTCATCGCCGTTGCTGTTTGTATACTTGGTATTACCGGTCAACTTCAAGTTGTAAACGGTATGGTCATTGCCATCGAAGTGACCCAAAAAACTACCGAACCAATAGGTGGTGCCGCCGTCTTCGGTTGTGGAAGACAAGAGACCGATGGGGATGAACTCTTTGCCGCCCAAATCGATATCGGCAATCAATTCAAAATATTTGCCGGAGTTACTGCTTTCGCTTTTTGCTAAATAATAGAGATCTGCCGCAGAGGCAATCAGCCACGGGTCAGCAGAAGTACCCGAACCACTTAAGCTTTCCGAAACGTCTGTACCGTTCCACGGAGTGGTGGCGCGGTAGATGGTCACGGTGTAATGCTTATAAATTGCTTTGTGCCACACCGTGATGGTGACGGTGACGGCGTTGCCTTCCGCCAAGGCAACGGTTCCGTTGTTGATCACAACAGCGGTGCCGTTGCTATCGACTGCGGTCAATTTTTGAAGTCTTCCCACCTCACCGGCGGTTGCCGCAACGTCGATGCTTTCGACGTTGGAAGGTACCGTCAAGGCATAGGAGGTCGGATATTTTTCGAGGTCGACTTCTGCGCCGCCGACGGTTACACTCCCAAATTCCGGCAGTTCATCTTGCGCAAAAATCGGATACTCGTCGCCTGCCATCCAGCGGTTTAAGCCGGTTACGCCGGCTGCTTCAAGAGCGTCAACGCCGCTGTTCAAGGCAGCGACGACCGCATCTATTTCGGAATCAGTGTATTCCACAGCACCGGCTGCACCCGACGCCGTGCCCGTGTGCGAGCCTTTCTTATAGAAAGTGTTCGTTACGGGTTCACCATCCACCGCGATCGGATGTGCTTGATTTATGCTACCGGAGAAATGGCAGTTGTTGGCTGCCAAGCCAAGGTCGATAGATTTGAGTTCATTCGTTTCTTCGTCAGTATATTCGATAACACCTGTTTCTTGCGAGCGACCATAAAGACCACCGCTGTTAGAGGATTTGCAGGAAATCTGCATTGCGCTGTAGCAGTTGGTCATTTCCACACGTCCGCAAGGGATCTTGTTGTTGGCGCTAACAGCACTATAGGCGGTATAACCAACCAAGCCGCCAATGTCGTTTGAAGTGTCTGTGTTGGTTAAGGTACCTGCCGTATAGCAGTTCTTCAAATACAGTATGGGTGCGTTGTTATACTGGGTGTTTCTGCCGACAATACCACCGACAGTACCACCGGTGGCGGTAATCGTACCGATAAAGGCACAATTTTCAAAGGTAGGAGCCGAGACAGCTTCACCGGCGATACCGCCGACACGATCTGTACCCGTTACCTTACCGGTGATGGTCACGTTTTTAACAGCACCATAGCCCTTACGACGGAAGAAACCGGAGCCGGTCGCAGTGCTAACGTGGTTAATGTTAAGCACCGTATGGTCTTGTCCGTCAAACGTACCGGCAAAATACGGCGGATTGCTAGCTACCGAAACCGTGCTCTTAAGCTCGACATCGTTCATATCGATGTCCGCGGTCAGCTTCACTTTCACCCAGCCATAGAATCCGATAACGGAGCACGGAACAGTATACGTGTACGTCTCATTATTGAAAGTAAAGGTGACGGGACGCTGTTGTTTTGTTGTGTCCCTATCCCCTGCTGCCGTACTACTATTAACCGTGAGCAAGAAGAAGGCAAGTTGTTTCGCATTCGCGATCACCAGCGCTTCGTCTTTGTTTATGAAATCCGAACCGGGGCGCGGTTTCTTATTACCTTGCTCGTCCAGAACGTAATTTCCTTCCGCATCTTTTTCGTAATAGTTTTCAAAGGGTTCGATCGTTACGCCGTCCCATACGTCAATCGTATCGGAAGCGGCCGCTCCTGCAAGCAGGTTGATAACACCGGCAGGTAACATGGCAATGACCATGCACACTACCAGCACCATGCTTAACAGTGCTTTGGGTTTGGAAAATAGTTTTGACATAACCTTTCTCCTCCTGTGAATGTGTACTTCAAACACGCGCGGGTATACTCCAACGATTTCTAAAAATGGGCATACCGACACGTATAGCAATTTAAAGTATATCATCCATCTTTTTATTTTGCAACGGAAAATGTTGTTACATATTTGTAATATGTTGTCTGATTTTCGAAAGGCTTTCCCGGAATGATTTTTTAGGCATTCTCCCCTATCAGAGAGTGGTGTTGTAAAAAAGAACCCGCTCGGTGCGTGACGCACCGAGCGGTTTTAAATATGATGTTGATTATACGTTGGTTAGCCCAGCGTGATGCCGCGCATTTGCGTGTCACCTGAAATGAGGAAGTAACGCAAGTCGAAGTCAAGTTTACCAACCGAGGTTGATGCTGCTTGGATCGTGACCGTGTGTTCTCCGTTTGACAGGCCGGTTGCGATGGGCAAGATCTTATGGTTGTTGCCGGTGAGCAAGATCTTCTCGCGTTTGCCGCCATCCACGGAGACGCGGATGAAGCCCGCTTGGTCTTCCGTGGAACCGTGACCGTAGATCCACGCATACAGTTCCGTACCGGTGAATTTGATGGTGAAGGTGCCGCCCTGTTTCGCTGTGACGGTGCCATCAGCGGCAACCGTAAAGTTCGACGGGAGGGACATTCCTTTCAGATTATCAATATACGGGGCTACGGGCAAGGTCGTGAAGGAGGCACTCGGCATCTGCGCGTTTACGCGGGATGCGGGAACGGCGGATTTGGCGGAGAGCACTCCTTTCAGGTATTCCTGCACGTACTGCGCGTATTTGGCATAGCCGGCTTTTGCGGGATGAACGGAGTCACTGAAGTATTTATCCCATACGGGAGAGTTCGCCGCGTCGTCGCGGGCTTTAAACACGGGGGCTTCTCCCCCATTTTCCGCGACCATCTCTTTCCAGAGGCGCGCGCCGACGTCGATGTACGGGATCTGATAAATATCCGCGATCTGTTTGTGCGCTGCTTTGGAGGCGAATTCGCTGTCTTTAGCGCTGTAGTTGGTGATGAACACCATTACAATATCCGCTTGCGGTGCGTACTGATAGATCGTGCGGATGATGGATTCCATATACACATCGGGAGTGGAGTTAACGTAGGAATCGCCCTGGTCGTTGGAGGCAAACTCGATAAAGACCAGGTCAGGTTTTTCGGTCGCACTTTTGAGTTTGAGGTCCTGAATTACGCGATAGGCGCCGTACATAGAGCCTGTACCGCCGATACCGGCGTTGGTTTCGGTGATGGTGGCGCCGGGGTACTGCGATTTGAACCAGTTGGTGGTTAAGGCGCGCCACGAATCATTGTACGTGCTGGTGGAGTCAAAGCTGAAACCTGCCGTGACGGAGCCGCCCAGGTAGGCAACATTGAGTTTGTTGGCTTTTTTGAGCTGGTAATACGTGTTGTTCAAAATATCACCTGCTGCGCGTTTTACTACGAATTGGATCGTGTAGGTAACGTCGTTGAGCGAAACTTTTGCCGTACCGTTGGCAGCGGATGCTTGTGTGATCTTAAGATCACCGGTACCGCCCGTCTTGGTCGCGGTGACTTTAGGCGCTGCGGTCGTGCCGGTGGGCAGGTAGTGAATATAGGTCATTTTGCTGCTGCTGAAACCGCTCAAAGCCGTGCCGCCGATCTGAATACCGGATACGGAGGCGATCGGCGCTTGGGCGTTGCCGCCGTTCGTGCTCGAAGTGCCTTGCGTCGGTTTTTTAGTGGCGGAGGTTTTGTTCCCTGACGCGGTAGAGTCCGTGGAAGCGGCGGAGTCTGTAGTGGTCGCGTCGCCAGCGGTCGTGGTCGTTGCGTTATCGGCGGTTGTGGTGGCATTCGCATCAGAGGTATCGGAGCCACAGCCTGCCAACAAGGATACGCAAAGCAAGCAAATTACAGCGAGAAGGCTGAATAAGCGTATTGTTTTCTTCATTTTCGTTCTCCTTGAATTTTATGTGGTGTATTCAATGTCCGTTATATTCAATTTATGCGACAGCACCAAGGTACTGTCGCATAAATGAATGGTTATACTATTAGTCTTCCCACACCAAGTGTGCTGCCATTGCGCTTCCGCGATCTGCCATCAGCATATTGTATGCATCGGCAGCATCTTTGTAGTTGTAGAAGTGGGAAACGAGATTCTTGACAGAGATCTGACCCATTTCCAACATTTTGAGGAAGTACGGACGCTCGCTGGCAACCGACCAAGGATTTTCCGGAGTCGGTACCGGCGGGTGAGCCGAATGGTTGTGTGCACCGATGATCTCGATGCCCTGGCAGCTGACGAAGTCAAAGTCGATCATTGATTTGCCTTTCGGGCTGCTGGTGATGATGAGTTTGCCGCGCTTGGTGACACATTTCAACTCGCTCGGGATGACGTGCTGGTTACCGGTGGTTTCAAATACCACACGGGCCAAGTCGCCGCCGTTGTTTTCTTTGATGAACGCGGGAATGTCTTCCACGGCGGACGGGTTGATCTTGATGAAAGAGGAATCGTCCGGAAGGAGATTCAAGCGATACTCAGACAGGTCGACTACGAACACCTTGAGCGCGCCCGACACTTTTGCGAAGCGAGCGGTGAGCTGACCGACGATACCGGCACCGTACACGACGACCGTATCACCCGGCAAAATGTTCGATACACGGATACTTGCGAGGCAAACACCGACGAGAGAGGAAAATACCGCTTCGTTCGGGTCGACGTTATCTGCCAATACAGCACAATCTTTGAGGCCACGCACGTAGTATTTTACGTGGTTGACAGCGGTGTTGACGCGTTTGCCAATGTAGGACGGATCAACCTCGGAGCCAACAGCGACGATGGTGCCGGCGTTGGAGTAACCGGGGTACACCGGATAGTTGCTGCGCCTGGTTACCCAAGCGGAATCCGGTTCGGAGTCGCTGGGAACGAGCATGGACAGCTCGGTACCGGTGCTGATCTGCGAAATATCGGTTTTGATAATAACCTGAGTCGGTTCGGTGATTTGGGGCATGGGACATTCTTCAAGCTGCGCTACTTTAGCAGCCGTAAATACGACGCGATAGTTTTTATCCATGAGATACAACTCCTTATCAATCGTTCCAAACCAGATGTGCCGCCATAGCACTTCCGCGGTCTGCCATCAGCATATTGTAAGCATCAGCAGCATCTTTGTAATTGTAATGGTGGGTGATCAGATTCTTAACGGAGATCTGCTCTTTTTCCAACATTTCAATGAAGTACGGAAGCTCGCTCATGAACGTCCAGGGGTTCTGGTTGGTGGCTACCGGCGGGTGAATGGTCATGTTGTGCGCACCGATAATGGTGATGCCCTGGCAGCTGACAAAGTCAAAGTCGATCGCCGATTTGCCTTTCGGGCTGCTGGTGATGATGAACTTGCCGCATTTGGCAACGCAATTGAGCTCGCTCGGGATAACGTGCTGGTTACCCGTGGTCTCAAATACCACACGGGCGAGGTTGCCGTTGTTGTGGTCTTTGATGAACTGCGGAATATCTTCCACGTTAGCGGGGTTAACCTTGGTGAAGCACGGATCGTCCGGGAGAAGACCCAAACGGTACTCGGACAGGTCAACAACGAATACTTTGACAGCGCCCGCAACTTTTGCGAAACGAGCGGTCAACTGACCAACGATGCCGGCGCCATACACGACAACAGCATCACCGGGCAGGATGCGCGATACACGGATACTTGCCAACGTAACAGCACCGAGGGTGGAGAACACCGCTTCGTCCTGATCAACGCTGTCTGCCATGAAAACACAGTCTTTGAGCTCGCGCACATAGTATTTCTGATGTTGAACAACAGCCATCACGTGTTTGCCGACGTAGGACGGATCAACGTCCGCACCGACAGCGACAACAGTACCGGAGTTGGAATAACCCGGATATACGGGGAAGTTGCTGCGGGATCTTACCCAAGCGGATTCCGGCTCGGAATCGCTGGGGATGAGCATCGACAGTTCGGTACCGGTGCTGATCTGGGAGACGTCAGCTTTGATAAGTACCTGACCGGGCTGAAGTTCGCCCGGCATGGGGCATTCTTCGATCTTTGCCACACGTTCCGCAGCAAATACAACGCGATAGTTTTTATCCATAAGGCATAGCTCCTTTTTTATAAGGGTTGATTAGAACTCGATCGCTTTGCCGAGTTCAGCGGATTTGTAGAGGTTCTCCATAACGGTCATAAGAGTGACAACGTTTTCGGGTTTGATAGCACACTCGGTACCGTTGACACAGCAGTCTACAAAGTGATCCATCTGTGCCTGGAAGGAGTCGCCTTTATCGAAAGCGGGTTTGAAATCGGTCAAGTCGGAT
>JAZQTM010000011.1:0-36589 GCA_045630765.1 Acutalibacteraceae bacterium
CCGCCAATCTCCCCAGAAAATCCACCTTGCAACGCGCATATGCCGAGCGTATGGACAGAGGAGAACCTATCGGTTGGGGCAGAGGTGTATTCGTTTACCGCGACGGAAAAATCATCAACGATTAACCCCATCTTCCAAATACAAATCCCCGCTACGGTTGCGTATAACCGCGGCGGGGATTTTTTTGCTTGCGTATTTGTGGCGAGCCATGCTTGCCTTGATATAAGCAAACGACAAGAGGCCGCATTTTGATATTCGTACCGTTTTCAGACGAGAACGACAGGAGTCGAAAGCCCGTTAAGAAAACGTCACAGTGTGACGTTTTTAGGGCGTCGCGTTTCACCGCCCTAACGGGCTGTACCGAAACTCGCAGACGAGATCGCAACTACCGCACTGTACAAACGACCTGTCACTCGGTCCTAGTTTTAGTGGGATGACCAAAAGGTCATCCCTCGTTTTTTGTTTTTAAAGAGAGTGACAGGAGTCGAACGGGCGTTAAGAAAACGTCACGGTGTGACGTTTTTAGGGCGTAGAGTTGCACCGCCCTGCCGCGCTGTACAAACGACCTGCCTCGGTCGGACTTTTAACTTTCCTCCGCTTTTTTGCTTTTTGCTAAATTCTCCTCGCACACCTTGGAAAAATCAGGAGTTTCCCACGAGGTGTTGTATCCACTAAACCCCTGATCGTGCGGAGCAATATAATCGGGAAGATTGTTACACTCTGTAAACACTTCACGAATCGCTTGTAAGTATTTATAACCGAATTTATGACTCGGTGCAACAAAATGCCCTTCATCCCACTCGTTCCAGTTGTCGATCATAATCAACTTTTTCGCCCACGCACCATCCGGAAGGCTGTCGGTTATTTCTTTTAACCTGCGCAAAAGATCCTTGTATTTTTCAGGCGAAAGATACCAAATTTTCCACAGATAGAATTTGTACCCCATATCTCGCCAGTGCTGGCTGAATCGAGGTGTCGGATCGGAAAAGCAGGACGGTGTCGGAATGTAGCGCGTATTATCCGCTTCTAAATTATTCAGGAACTTCTCGCACTGTTTGTCGACAATGTCCTCTTCATCCTCATAAAAATCATACGGCGCACTGTAACCGGAATTGTATCCGAATCTGAAATCGAAACCGCGGCTCAGCATTTCTTCGTGCGTACTGCTTTCGCCGCCATCATTGCACAAAGCAAACACCATGCCGTCAAAGCCGCATTTTTTCGCGTATTCTCGACAATCGTCAAAGGCTTTGCGTTGGCTTTCGGCACTCTTGAAACACTCTGTTGCCAATCTGTGCTGTTGATAAACGAAAAGTACCGGTTTGTTATCAATAATAAGATAATTACCGCGCTTGAAATAGTTTTCCATCCAGAACGGCATCAAATTTTCAAGCAAATCGACTTCGTCCGTTCCTCCCCACCGCGGTGAGGCTTCAAACATAATCGCAAATTTCATAAGCTTTTGAAATTTCGCGTTAAAAAGCGCCTCGTGAAGTCCGTGCCCGCAGCGCAGGTCGTTCTCTGTCACGGGTTTCCCCATATTCTCAGGTTTACGATACCAGCAATAAATAAAGCAATTAATTCCGTGCTCTACCGCCCACTTAATTTCCCAATCGCAAACCTCGGGATTTTCCTCATCGTAATATCCCATAAGCGGCGTACGATCGGGAAAATCCTTTGCCAGATCGTTAAACCCTTCATGGACGCCGGCAGCGCCCTTTTTCCAAGCGGCATAATAGTGCGCCGCCACAATGCGATCGCTTTTTGCCGGATTAGGTTCCGGTATATAGGAATTTAATTTGATGTTATACATTGGTTATGCTCCTTTTACTTTACAATCACATACTCGATTCCCAGTATTTCCGCGATTTTAGCAATAGTATCGGCATGGTGACCCACTCCCAAAGCATAGTGATGTGTGGGCCCTTCCATAACCCATTTTTTGACGAATTCCTTTGTGGTAGGTGCAAAAAATCCTCTTGTATTGGTGTTGCCGGTCGGTGGTATCGGTCCTTTTTTCGAAAGTCCTTCACCTATTACGAATTTAAATTTGCCTCCCGCTGTCTGGGTGATTCCCAGCATTGTGATCGGGCCTTCCTTTATTTTGAATTCCACCGAAGCGCCACTGCCGGGCTTGCCGTGATATTTTTTTAGGCTTCTGAGCACAGGCTTGCCGTTGGCAATTTTCAGGTGATGAGGTCCGTCGTGACCTACCAGAATAAAATCCTCGGCAAAATCAAAGGGGTGGAACTCTGCAAAACTGCCGCCGATATTCAACCGATCCATAATCAGCATAGCGATGCAGGTCTTGATATCGTATTCACCGCACATAGGAATTCCCTGGGCATTCAAAATGGAATTTCCTACAATGAACGTGGTTGCAACTTTTCTGTGCAGGCTATCTTCCTGTCCCTCATAGTAATAGGCAAGTCCCGTTAAATTGTATTTTTCCACAAACCGATCCAAAGCAACGGCGGATTTTGCCGCTTGATATTTGTCCGCATCCGTGAGTTTTGTGGTGATGGGATCAGATTTGGGATCCGGCATATCAAATTCTGCATCGATTACCTTGATTTTATCGGCAATCTCTTCTTCCGTTACCTGATTATAAAGTTCCAGCACATCGTCCACTTCCAGCAAAGGTACGTGCAGCCCAAAAGCGGCGGAGATGGCGGTGGGGTCGGCGTGCATATCGTACATGGCCTCCATGGTGTGGCCCATAAGCCCCAACCGCGCACCTTTTAAATCGTGGAGGACCTTGGCAATATCACACCATTTGGCGATCTCTGACTTTGCCTCGCTATCATTATACAAGGTTCCGATAATGCAATCGCTTATTTTTTTGCCAAGGCGAATCGCTACTCCGGTAAATTCCGGAACGGAGCAGATGTTATCGTTCTCAAGCTGCATAAAAGTGCTGGCTTTTGTATAATCAAGCGCTGCCAGCGGCTGAAGTGCAACAAGCACCATAGGCTTGTTGACATCTCTTATGATCGGTGCAAAAACCGATGAGGTTGCATACGTGATCATATTGCAAAAAATGATATCCACATTTTCGGCTTGCAGTTTCTCAGCAACATCGTATGCCATTTCGCTGGTATCGACGATACCGAAATCTACGATTTGGACATCGTTTTCCGCAACGATATCGCAAAACTCTTGATGGTACTTTACAAGATTTTCATAAAGCCCCTCAAACTGCCCAAAATACGTGTTATGTGCCACTGCAAAAACGCCTATTCTGGCACAGCGCTTTCTTTTTCTTTCTATCATTGTAATCACCTCTAATTTTATATTGATTTTACTACAAAAATATATTAAAATCGATATACAGATTAAACAAAAATTTGTATAAAACAAAGTTTTTTGAGAAGGTGACGGCAATGTTTTTTTCAGAATTAAATCCTTGCGTCAGATACGCAAGATATATGAACCTAAACGAACAATCTCATTTTGCCGAGTCTGTTGCACTGGATGCCAGATTATTTTACACGATAGATGGGTATGGGAAAATCAAAGTGGAAAATACCGAATATGAAATGTTCCCGCACTCACTAATCATCATAAATTCGGGCATACCCTATCAAATCCTCACACCCGAAAAGCATGTAAACTACGCAGCCATCAATTTTGATTTTACTCAAAACGCCAATGCGCGCGACATCCCCATCTCTCCCGTTTCGAAAGATGAATTCACACGTGAATTGTTAATTGATCACCAAACATTTGAGGATATCACCCAGCTTTCGCAAGTTCTGTATATAAAACGGATACCAACTATTCGCACGGAATTGGGTACTATTATAGACGAATATACGCACAGGCTTGTTCATTACGAAAGTAAAATCGGTCATATGCTCGCGCTGTGCATCGCCGAATGTATCCGCGTTTTTCAAACCGGTGTAGTGTCCGCGGAGAATGATGTTGAAGGTCGAATTGTATCATATATACACGAAAATATGCAGCAAAACGTGACAAACAAAGCCATCGGTGAGTTGTTTAATTATCATCCCAATTACGTAAGTTCACTTATAAAGCGCTTGACCGGTATGCCAATCCACCAATATATGATCCATATACGGCTGCTGAAAGCGGCAAATCTTTTGGGAAGCACTACACTTCCCTGTAGTGAAATCGCTACTGCGTGCGGCTTTTACGATTCTGCGTTTTTCTCAAAATCTTTCAAAAATCACTTTGGAATCAGTCCGTCAAAATACAGGAACGTTTGACCATGTGTCCTTTAAAGATTAAACGGGGCAAGGAGAAATTTTCCTTGCCCCGTTAACGTATGCAAAAATTATGTCCGAGATTCGTCTTAAATTTGCAAAAAGCACCATATTCATCTTGATATGGCAAGAAATTTGTGGTATAGTTTTCTTTGTATATTATTTTAGGTTATATAGGGAGAACGGCATGGTACTGGATTATATCATTTTGGCGTTATACGCATTGGCAATGATCGCCATTGCTTTTTATACCCGAAATCGTTCGGGATCGGTCAATGACTTTTTGCTTGCCGGCAAGAAAGGCCTCAACGGTTGGATGACCGCCTTTTCTTACGGAACCACCTATTTTTCCGCCGTTATCTTTATCGGCTATGCCGGTCAGTTCGGACGGTCGTTTGGTTTGGCGTCGGTATGGATCGGTATCGGCAACGCCATTCTCGGTACGCTGATCGCGTGGTTGGTGCTTGCCAAGCGAACGAAGAACATGACGCAGCGCCTAAACGTTAAAACGATGCCCAATTTCTTTGAAAAACGCTACGGCGATAAGAATTTGAAGTTTGTTTCCGCCGTTATCATTTTTATCTTCCTCATCCCCTACTCCGCTTCCGTTTACAGCGGACTGAGCACGTTATTTGAAATCGTGTTCGGCATTGAGGGGTGGATCGTGATGATCGCGCTTGCCGCGTTAACGGCTTTGTACCTCTTCTTCGGCGGGTATTTCGCCACCTCGCTTTCCGATTTCATTCAAGGGATCATTATGCTGGTCGGCGTGGTGTGCATGGTCTTCTGCTTTATGAATTCCGAACAGGTGAATTGGGATATTTCCGAGATCGTGAACAACCCCAATTTGACCTGGGTTACCTTCGGTGCCGAAAACAAAGGTCTTTACGGAAGTACGGTTTCTTTGATGGCGCTGATTCTGTTGACGTCCTTCGGCGTATGGGCGCTCCCGCAAACCATTCACAAGTATTACGCCATTCGCGATAAAAAAGCGATCTCGCAAGGTGTAGTGGTCAGCACCATTTTTGCTTTGATCATCGGATTCACCGCCTATTTCACGGGCGCGTTAAGCGCGTTCTTCCCCCAAACCAACGGGCTCCCTCACGCAGAGGTCGTCCCCACCATGCTGGGCATCGCGATCCCCGCGGGGCTCACGGGTGTGATCGCCGTCTTGATCCTTTCCGCCAGTATGTCCACGTTGTCCTCGGTGTCACTTGCCGGTGCCTCGGTGCTTGCCATTGATCTTTACAAAGGAAAGCTCAATGAAAAAGCAAGCGACAAACGCGTGAACGTGGTAATGAAAACGCTGTGCTTGATCTTCGTGGCGATTTCGGTCATTCTCGCACTGCTCAATGAAAAATACGGCGTTGCCGCCATCGCCTATATGATGGGTATCAGTTGGGGCACGCTGGCGGGCTGCTTTATCGGCCCCTACGTATTGGGTGTTGTTTGGAAACGCGTCACAAAACCCGCCGTTTGGTGCTCGCTCATTGGCTCGCTTGTCTTGACGGTCGTGTTGATCTTCGTCTTCGGATACGATAAAAACGGATGGGATTGCACCGTTGGTGTCGCGCTGAAGGACGGCGTGGGAACGTCCCCGCTGATCGGCTCGATTTGTATGGTGTTCTCGCTGGTCATCACGGTGGTGGTCAGCTTACTGACGAAAAAGCCCGACGAGGCGATTCTCCAAGAAGCGTTTGACAAGCGCTTTGAGGGAGAAATTCAATAATAGGAAAAGGATTAGGTAACACGCATGATTTGGTCAAAAGAAGAAACGCTCCCCAGAGAGGAATTGGAAGCCCTGCAACTTTGTCGGTTACAGGAAACGGTACGTCGGGTATACGATAAGGTCCCCGCGTATCGCAAAAAAATGGAAGATGCGGGTGTCACGCCCGACGATATTCAGACCTTGGCGGATCTTGCCAAGTTGCCCTTCGTCACCAAGCAGGATATGCGGGACAACTATCCCTTTGGTCTGTTTGCGGTAGAAAAGGACCAGCTTGTGCGTATTCACGCGTCCAGCGGTACCACGGGCAAGCCCACGGTGGTCGGTTACACGCAAGGGGATCTTGATACGTGGACCGATTGCGTATCGCGTATCGCTTGTATGGGCGGTGCCAGTGCCAAAGACGTAGCGCAGATCTGTTTCGGCTACGGTATGTTCACGGGTGCGCTCGGACTCCATTACGGACTCGAAAATATCGGTGCCGCTATCGTTCCCTCCTCGACGGGAAACTCGCAAAAGCAAATTATGTATATGCAGGATTTTGAGACATCGCTTTTGGTCGCCACGCCCTCGTACGCACTGCGGTTGGCGGAGGTTGCCAGAGAAATGGGTGTCGATCCCGAAAAAGATCTGAAAATAAAGATCGCCTTGGTGGGTAGCGAACTGCTGACCGACGCCATGCGCGAAGAAATGCATAAATATTGGGGTAAAGATCTCCTCATCACCTCCAACTACGGTATGAGTGAATTGATGGGTCCCGGTGTGTCGGGCGAATGCTTGGAGCACTGCGGTATGCACATCAACGAGGACTACTTTATTCCCGAAATCATCGATCCCAAAACGGGCGAGGTATTGCCCGCGGGCGAGCAGGGCGAATTGGTTATCACCTGTATCAAAAAAGAGGGATTGCCGCTCATCCGTTATCGTACCAAGGATATTACCCGTCTGTTCTACGAGCCGTGTAAGTGCGGCAGAACGCTGTGCCGTATGGAAAATCTGTCGGGACGCAGCGACGATATGCTGAAGATTCGCGGTGTCAACGTGTTCCCGAGTCAGATCGAGGAAGTTATCCTCAGCGTGCAGGAACTCGGCCCGCACTACGAAATCATTTTGGAACGCGAAGGATATCTTGATAAACTGACCGTCAAAGTGGAACTCGCGCACAGCACCGACTCGTTCTCGGTGTTGGAGAAAATCACCGCAGAGGTCAGAAACAAGTTAAAGATTATTCTCGGACTCGATGCGAAGGTCTTGTTGGAATCCCCCAACACCCTGCAACGATTCGAAGGAAAAGCAAAACGCGTGAAAGATTTAAGGGGGAACTAACGTGTCAAAGAAAACGATGATGCTCGGTAACGAGGCTATTGCCAGAGGCGCCTTTGAGGCGGGCGTAAAACTGTCCAGCGCCTATCCCGGAACGCCGAGTACGGAAATCAGTGAATATCTTGCCAAGTACGACGAGGTCTATACCGAGTGGGCGCCCAACGAAAAGGTCGCCGCAGAGGTCGCGATCGGTGCTTCTATCTCGGGCGTGAGAAGTATGGCGTGTATGAAACACGTCGGCTTGAACGTTGCCGCGGATCCGCTGTATACGTTCGCGTATACCGGTGTCGGTGGCGGATCGGTGTTCGTCGTAGCAGACGATCCCGGTTTGGCAAGTTCTCAGAACGAGCAGGATACCCGCATGATCGCACGCGCCGCGCACGTGCCGGTGCTGGAGCCCTCCGACAGCGGAGAAGCCAAGGAATTTATGAAGTTCGCTTATGAACTGAGCGAGCGTTACGATACGCCCGTGATTCTGCGTACCACCACCAAACTCGCGCACTCGCAAAGTGCGGTGGAGTTGTGCGATCGCGTAGAGGTTGAGGATAAGGAGTATGCCCGTTCTCCTCAAAAATACGTGATGATGCCCGCTTCCGCTATCGGCAGACACGTGGTAGTGGAAGACCGCGAATTGCGTATGGCGAAAGACGCTGCCACGTTCCCTGTGAACAAGGTGGAAATGGGCGATACGTCCATTGGCTTTATCACCTGCGGTATCGCGTATCAGTACGTCAAAGAGGTTTGCCCGAATGCCAGCGTTTTGAAACTGGGCCTTGTGAATCCGCTTTCCCGCGAAATGATTGAGGAATTTGTCAATCAGGTGGAAACGGTATACGTATTCGAGGAATTGGAGCCTGTTATTGAGGAGCAGGTTCGCGCGTGGGGCTTTGAGGTTAAGGGTAAAGAACTCTTTACGAAGCAAGGCGAATACAGCGCGAACCTCTTGCGCCGTGTTCTCTACGGCAAAGATGAGGCTGTTTTTGAAAAAGCGGATGCGCCCGCTCGTCCTCCCATCCTCTGCCCCGGTTGCCCGCACCGCAGCGTGTTCTCGGTGCTGAACAAGCTTAAGATTCACGCATCGGGCGATATCGGCTGCTACACCCTCGGTGCGGTGGCGCCGCTCAGCGTTATCGACACCACCATCTGCATGGGTGCGAGTATCTCCGCTCTGCACGGTATGGAGAAAGCCAAGGGAAAAGACTATATTAAGAATTGGGTTGCCGTGATCGGCGATTCCACCTTCTTACATACGGGTGTCAACTCCCTTATCAATATGGTCTACAACAAGTCGACGGGTACCGTGATGATCCTTGACAACCGTACCACGGGTATGACGGGACATCAGGAGCACGCCGCTACCGGTAAGACTCTTAAGGGCGAGGACACCTATGCCATTGATCTGGCGACACTTTGCCGCTCGATCGGTGTGCCGAACGTCATTGAAGTCAATGCGTTTGACGTGAAAGAACTTGAGCGCATCATCCGCGAAAGCGTTGCCAGCGATATGCTGACGGTCATCATCACCAAGTCACCGTGTGTACTGCTGAAGGGACAGCAGTTCCCGAACAAGTGCGTGATCAACACGGACGCGTGCAAAAAATGCGGCTTGTGTCTGAAGATCGGTTGCCCCGCTATCACCAAAACAGCGGAGGGTATGCGCATTGATCCCACAATGTGCAACGGCTGCGGACTTTGCCAAAACTATTGTAAATTCAACGCGATTGAAACGGTGGGGAAATGATATGACAAAAAATATTATGATTGTTGGTGTGGGCGGTCAAGGCACCCTGCTCACCAGCAGAATTATCGGAAAAGCGGCTCTCGCCGAGGGCTGTGATGTCAAGATCTCTGAGGTGCACGGTATGGCACAACGAGGCGGCAGCGTGGTAACGTTCGTTCGTTTCGGTGAGGCGGTCAGTGAACCCGTTGTAGAAGAAGGTCAGGCAGACGTCATCATTGCGTTTGAGCGTTTGGAGGCACTCCGCTACGCGCATTTCCTGAAAAAGGACGGCGTGTTGATCGTAAACGATTGTCGGATCGATCCGATGACGGTCGTTATCGGTGCCAAGGAGTATCCCGAAAACATTTTGGACGAACTGAAAAAGGCACACGCGGTTTATGCCATTGACGGTCAGAAGATCGCGTTGGAACTCGGAAACAGCAAAGTCCTCAATTCCGTGGTCTTGGGGTTTGCCGCCGCGTTTATCGGGTTTGACGAAAAACTGTGGTTAGATACCATTGCCAACACCGTTCCGCAAAAAACCATTGAGCTCAATCAAAAAGCATTTGCTCTCGGGTATAAAGCAAGCCGCTGAAAGGAAGAATAGTTGTGATTTGGAATGAAACCAAGGAATGTATGAGCCGTGACCAGATGACGGCACTGCAAAGTGCTCGACTCGTCAAGCTGGTTGATTATATGTACCACAACGTGGAGTTTTACCGCAAAAAAATGCAGGCGGTCGGTCTGATGCCCGGTGATATCAAGGGCTTGGAGGACTTGGTAAAACTTCCCTTTACCACCAAAGACGATTTGCGCGACAACTATCCTTTTGGCTTGTTTGCCGTTCCCAATTCCCAAATCGTGAGAATCCACGCTTCCAGCGGTACCACCGGTAAAGCGACCGTTGTCGGATATACCCGACACGATCTTGACGTGTGGGCGGAATGCGTTGCCAGATGTATGACGATGGCGGGCGTTACCAAAGATGACGTTATCCAGATCGCTTACGGCTACGGTTTGTTCACGGGTGGTCTTGGTGCACACGACGGTGCGCAGAAAATCGGCGCGACGGTTGTTCCCATGAGCACCGGTAACACCAAAAAGTTGACCACGATGATGATCGATTTCGGTGCAACCGCGATCGCGTGTACCCCGTCGTATCTGCTTCATATCTCCGAGGCGCTTGCCGCGGAAGGACTCTTGGATCAGATCAAGCTCAAAGCCGCTATCTGCGGTGCAGAGCCGTGGACCGAGAAGATGCACAAGGAAATTGAAGCGCGACTCAATATCAAGGCATTTGATATTTATGGTCTGAGCGAGGTTATGGGACCCGGTGTGGCTTGCGACTGTGAGTACCACAAAGGTCTGCACGTATGCGAGGATCATTTCTATCCCGAAATCTTGAATTCCGAAACGCTCTCCCCTGTCGCCGACGGCGAGGTCGGTGAACTTGCTTTCACCACGCTGACCAAGGAAGCTATCCCGCTGATCCGTTATCGTACCAAGGATCTGACCAGTTTGGATCGTACGACTTGCGAATGCGGCAGAACCAGCGCGCGCATTTCCCGCTTCAAGGGTCGTGTGGACGATATGCTTATCATCCGCGGTGTTAACGTGTTCCCCAGTCAGATCGAAGCGGCACTCGTTAACGTTGAAGAGGTTACGCCGCATTACATGATGATTGTGGATCGCGTGAATAATCTGGATACTCTCGAAGTACAAGTTGAGTTGGATCAGAAATATTACACCGACGAGATCCGCGTGATCGAAGGTCTTACCAAGAAGATCGCACACGTTATTCAGCAGGCGCTCGGTATCAACGCCAAAGTCAAGATCGTGGAGCCGCAGTCACTGGTGAGAAGCCAGGGCAAAGCCGTTCACGTGATCGACAACCGCAAATTATATTGATTTTAGGAGGATTGTGTTATGTTTGCAAAACAGTTAACGGTATTCATTGAAAACAGAGCGGGCAGATTGTCCGAGGTCTTAAACGTACTGAAAGAAAACAAGGTTAACATTCTCTCGATGAGTCTTGCCGATACCACCGAATACGGTCTGCTTCGTTTGATCGTAAACGATGCGGCTTTAGGTAAGGAAAAGTTGATTGAAAGCGGCTTCTCCTCCCTGCTATCCGACGTTTCCATCATCAAGATCGCGCATACGGCCGGTTCGCTGCAATCGCTCCTTAAGATCATTGACGAGGGTGGCGTGAATATTGAGTATATGTACGGCTTATCCATTGATTCGGATAAAGCTTACGTGGTGCTCAAAGCATCCGACAGCGAGAAGATCGACGAGATTTTGTCGGCAAACAACGTTGCGACGCTCTCTTGTGAGGATTTAGCACACATTTAATCGTGAAAGGTGCCAAACGGGAATATGATTATTGATTTTCATACACATATTTTCCCTGATAAAATGGCAAAACAAACCATTGCATTATTATCGGCGAAGGGCGGCATACCGTCCTTCGCCGACGGCTCTGTGGACGGGTTGTTGCAGGCAATGGACGAAGCAAACGTCGACATATCCGTCACGTTGCCCGTGCTGACAAACCCCAACAGTTTTGAAAGCGTTAACCGCTTTGCGACACAAGTGAACGAGCGGTTTGCGCATCTGCCAAAACGACTGATCTCGTTTGGCGCCATCCATCCCGCCTGTGAGGATATTGACGGGAAACTGCGTTGGCTCAAGGATAACGGGTTTTTAGGGTTAAAGATCCATCCCGATTATCAGGGCACGTTTATTAACGATGACGGCTACATTCGCATACTGGAATGTGCGAAGGCATACGATCTTATTGTGGTAACTCACGCGGGAATCGACGCCGCGTACCCCGAGGTCGTGCATTGTCCCCCCGCACTCGCCAAAGAGGTGATCCGCAAGGTGCGGCACCCGAAATTCGTGTTGGCGCATTGCGGCGGATATCAGTCCCGGGATCAGGTTTTGGAGCTGCTTTGCGGTGAGGACGTATACTTGGACACCGCCTACGTGTTGCGCTTTATCGGCGAGGACACGTTCAAAACCATATTAAAACGACACGGGGAGGATCGTATTCTGTTCGGAAGCGATTCCCCGTGGAGTGACATCAAACGCGACGTGGAAATTTTAAAATCGTTTTCTCTTGAAAAAAATACCGAGCAAAAGCTTTTATCGCTCAACGCGAAAAAGTTGCTCGGACTAAGGTGATAAATATGGGATACAATCAAAAAATGTTCGGTCTTGGCAGTAAACGTTCGATCATTCGCGAGATTTTTGAATACAGCAAAACTCGCGCGGCGGAAATCGGCGCGGAAAACGTATACGATTTCAGCCTTGGTAATCCGAGCGTTCCTGCTCCTGCCGAAGTCAATGAAACCATTAAGCACTTGATGGAAACCGAAAACTCGGTGTTACTGCACGGATATACCTCCGCACAGGGCGATGCCACCGTGCGCAAGGTGATTGCCGATCGCATTTGTGAAAACTTCGGTGTGGAAATGTCGCCGAACCTGATCTATATGACTTGCGGTGCGGCGGCTTCCCTCTCGATTTGTCTGAAAGCCATTATGGAAGACGATGACGAGTGCATCGTTTTTGCGCCGTTCTTTACGGAATACCGCGTCTTTATTGAAAACGCGGGCGGTCGCGTAGTTGTCAGCCAACCGATGGCAAAGACGTTCCAGGTAGATATTGCGGATTTTGAGAGCAAGATCACTAAAAATACCAAAGCGGTCATCGTCAACTCCCCCAACAATCCCAGCGGCGTGGTATATTCGGAAGAAACCATCGTCGCTTTGTGTGAGGTGCTGAAGCGAAAATCCGCGGAATACGGTCAGCCCATCTATCTGATTGCGGACGAACCGTATCGCGAACTGGTATACGCGGGTGTGGACGTACCGTATCTGATGAATTACTACGACAACACGTTCGTTTGCTATTCGTACTCGAAATCCTTGTCGTTGCCCGGCGAGCGCATCGGATACATAGCCGTGTCCCCCACGATGGAGGAAGCGACGAATCTGTATTTGGCTGTGTGCGGCGCGGGTCGTTCTCTCGGATACGTGTGTGCGCCCAGTCTGTTCCAACAGGTGATCGCGCGTTGTATCGATGCGAAAGTGAACGTGGAAGCCTATAAGGAAAACCGCGATCTGCTGTACGATAATCTGACCGCATACGGGTACGAGTGCGTAAAACCAGACGGCGCGTTCTATTTGTTCGTTAAGGCGTTGGAGGAGGACGCTTACACGTTCTTCGAGAAAGCCAAGAAACACGAGATCTTGGTAGTGCCTTGCGACGACTTCGGCGTAAAAGGGTACGTGCGCATCGCGTATTGTACCGATCGCGCCAAGGTTGAGGGTGCCCTGCCCGCTTTCAAAGCGCTGGCGCGTGAATATGGTCTGTAAACCAAAAAGGAAGGTTTGAGGGAAATGTGTAACCATTCTTCGTTTACGTTTGAAAGAATGCGGCTGATGCCCGGGTTTAACGGAAAGGAATGCAAGGTCGGTCCACGCCTTATCAAAACGGAAAACGGCATGTATTTAACCTACGATATCTTGAATTTAGCCGGTGTTGACGTCTTTAACGATTTGTTCTTTGTAAAAAGCGTTGACGGCGGAAAAACATTTGGAGAACCCGAAAAACTCAGAAGAATTGAGGCAAGAGAAAACGGTATTCGCAAGATTTTTTTGTCTTCAACAGAGTACTACAGCCGCTACCATAAAACCTGGTTTGTCTTTGGCGGTCAGGCGTGCTATGAAAACGAAAATCATCCGATTTTGTATCAGGGCGTGGCTGCGGGCTGTGATGGTGATGGACCGCTATATATCCTTCGCGACGAAAAAAGCGGACACTTTATCGGCGAACCCATGCGGATCCCTTTGCCGTTTGAATGCTTTTCCGCTGCACCGTTTGCTCAAGTCGTGGAATACGAAAACGGGGATTTTCTGTTAACGTATTATCTGCGGACAAAAGACGAGGACGGAAACGTTTCGAAACCGATGGCGCTTGCCGTTCGGTATCGGTATGAGAACGAAAAACTGTCTATCGTGGACTCGGGCAGCTTACTTGACTACCCGCAAGCCAACCGCGGCTTGTGCGAGCCGTCGGTGGTAACCGTCGGAAACCGTCATTATATGACGTTGCGCACCGATGAGCAAGGAATGCTCTCGGTCAGTGAGGACGGTCTGAATTATTCCGCACCTACGCCGTGGAAGTGGGATGACGGAAGCATTCTCCAGAATTACAACACTCAACAGCGCTGGATACAGCATAACGATGAGTTGTATCTCGCCTATACCAGACGCGGCGCTGGTAACGATCACGTGTTCCGTCACAGAGCCCCCATCTTTATGGCACGATTTGATAAAGAAAATCTGTGTCTGATAAAAGACTCGGAAGTGGCGTTGGTACCGGAACTCGGCGCGCGATTGGGGAACTTCACGGTAACAAGAATTTCCGAAAACGAGGCGTGGCTGGTAACGGCGGAATGGATGCAGCCTCTCGGCTGTGAAAAATACGGCAGTGACAATGCCTTTTGGATCGCTAAAATACGATTCGAATAACAAAGCAAATAAAAGAAGGAATGACGTTTCGGTCATCCCTTCTTTTTTTGTTTACTACCTATTCATTTAAAGAGGTGTTTGGGTCACTTCGACCACATTTTGTCCGTTATTTTCAGTAATCAGAAAATAACACCCGAATAATAGTAAATCCCTTTTCCGTCAAGGTATAGTTGTTTTATTTGACGTTGCAGGCGCGTATCTTCCGGCCACTCCTCATACGAATTAAAGCGTGCGGGGAAAACAAAGCCGAGTAACTGCAGTCCGTTACTCCATTCCGGCAAGCAAACATAGCGCCGCTGAAAAAGACTGAGTTTTGCGTTGTCGCCCAATAACGTGCAGAGCATCGGATCCAACATCCACGACGCGCAATAAAAGTATTTTCCCTGAAATTCGGGAAAGCGTTCTTTCAGTATTCTCTTTGCCTCGGCGATGGAAAAATCAACGGTTTCCGGTGAAATATCTGCCCCTTTCGGAATGTGAACACCAATGCACGGATCACCCGGCCGCAGCACGCACTCCCATTCCGTTTTGGAATATTTTTCGGGCGTGGCGGTAACCACACCGTTTACCACACCATGGCCGTAAAAATACGCATCGTCTTCCGAATAGGTGCAGTCAAAAGAGCCCTCCGCGTCGGTATAGCCGGGCGCCCAAATCATCTGCATACCGCTGCGATGATAGGTGCCGTCACACACGATCGGCCGATACTCCCCTGTTTTCTTATGTTGCAGGTACACTGCACGATCAGGCATTCTCCTCGTTTCAAACTGCAGGCTGCCCGCATTGAAGATCTGCGCTTTGGCAAAGTGCATTGTCCATACGTAAAACATCGCGTTGATACCGACCATACCTGTACGATCTTCTACTTTGCAAAGCGAATCCTCTACCACCGTGAACAGTTTGCGAATCTCCTCTTCGGAAAATCCACGGCGCAAATATTCCGCCTTAGCAATAGGCATTTGGGAAATGATGATATACAGCGGTAACATAGCAGTAAGCTGTGTGTCGTCCGGTTTTGGTACGGGAACGGCTTTTACCTCGTCAAACGGAACGGCTTTTACGAAAGCTACGGCCGTTCTCACCCATGCGCTGCGCACAGGGTCCGCATTGCATAAAACGGCACAAGATCTTACTACGTCGTAGTAATCGCCGAACAGCGTATATTCCCGTTGCAATTCGTCAATCAGTGACAAATCACAGGCCGGTGTAAAATCCTTATCATCATAAAACGCCGCCATCTTTTCCGGCGGGCGCTTAGCAAGGTTCATGGTTTCCACTAAAGTTTCAAACGTCATACTAATCCCCCCTATTTATACGAGTAGTATATCATACCACAGCGGGTATTTCAATATTTCCTCGTATGAAAATACAAACAACGGATTGAAAGAAGAGGTGATTAACGCCTCTTTTTATCGCTTTTTTTCGCGTGGGTGTTGCGGATGGTTTTCTTTTTGGGGGCGGGTTTCCTGCCTTGTCCGTTGGACGGGCGGGTATCCTGTACCAAACAATCTTTACCGCTGCCGATGAGATCGTACCGCCCGTAACGTTTGAGCGTTCGCAACACGAGTTCACGGTTTTCGGGTTTGAAATACTGTAAAAGGGCGCGTTGCTCGGCTTTTTCGGCGGGGGTTTTGGCAACGTAGATGGGTTTCATCGTAAGGGGATCTAACCCCGTGTAATACATACACGTTGACACCGTACCGGGAGTGGGATAAAAGTCCTGCAGCTGCTCGGGACGCATTCCCTCGCGTTTCAAAAACACCGACAGTTCAATAGCATCTTTTAAGGTGCTGCCCGGATGCGACGACATCAGATACGGTACCAAAAACTGTTCTTTGGCTTCGCTCTTGGTGAGTTCATAAAAACGTTTTTTGAATTTGAGATACGTTTCGATGGTGGGTTTACCCATTGCGGACAACACCGCCGCCGAGCAATGCTCGGGTGCGACTTTGAGTTGACCGCTGACGTGATGGCGAACAAGTTCTTTGAAAAACGCTTCGTTCGGGTCGGCGATCAAATAATCGAAACGAATGCCCGATCGGATAAAGACCTTTTTGATCTTGGGAAGGGCGCGAATCTTGCGCAGTAGCGCTAAATAATCGGAATGGTCCACCTCGACCTGCGAGCAGATCGTGGGTGCTAAACATTTGCGGTTTTTACACATACCGTGTACGTCCTGTTTTTGGCACGAGGGAGCGCGAAAGTTTGCGGTGGGACCGCCGACGTCGTGGATATAGCCCTTGAAATCGGGGAGTTCCGTCAGTTTTTTGGCTTCGCGGATAACCGAGTCGTGACTGCGAACGGTGATGCGTCTACCCTGGTGATACGCAATCGAACAGAAATTACACGCACCGAAACAACCGCGGTTATGTGCGAGCGAGAACTTGACTTCTTCAATGCCCGGCACACCGCCGAGTGCCTCGTACGAGGGATGGTAATCCCGCATAAACGGCAGATCGTAAACGCGATCAAGTTCAGCGGTGGTAAGCGGCGGCATAGGCGGGTTTTGCACGACGATGTACTTGCCGTGTTTTTGGATGATCGTTTTTCCGCGTACCGCGTCTTGTTCCTCTTGTTGGATCTTGGTGGCGATGGCGTATTGCTTTTTGCCGTTTTCGGTGGGGTCTTTTACCAAATCGTACGACGGACATTCCACCGCCGAACGCCATTCGTATTCGTCGGCAGGGATCTTGCAACACGTACCGAGAATATCCGTCATTGTCGAAATCGATTCGCCGCTATCTAACCGTTTGGCGATCTCGACCGCGTGTTTTTCGCCCATACCGAACATTAAAAGGTCGGCATCCGAGTCGATGAGAATGGAGGGGCGCACACGGTCGTCCCAGTAATCGTAGTGGGCAAAGCGGCGAAGCGAGGCTTCCAGGCCGCCGATGGCGATCGGAATATCGCCGTACAGTTCACGGAGTTTCTTGCTATACACGATCACGGCGCGATCGGGACGCGCGCCGGCTTTGCCGCCCGCGGTATACGCGTCGTCACTGCGTTTGCGTTTGGCGGCGGTGTAATGCGCCACCATTGAATCAATGTTGCCGGAGTTTACGAAAAATGCCAGACGCGGTCTGCCGAATTGTTTGAAATCGGCATCGCTTCGCGGTTGGGATAAAATGCACACCGAAAAGCCCGCCGCTTCCAACACGCGCGAAATGATCGCCGTGCCAAAGCTCGGGTGATCCACGTAAGCATCACCCGTGACCAGCACGATATCCGGTTGCGTAATACCCGCCGCTTGCATTTCGGTTCGGTTAATCGGTAAAAACGGCATAGTGACTCCTCATAATACGGTATTGAGCGATTCCCGCTCACTCTTGTTTGAGTATATCACCACGCAAACGGCAGTGTCAAGAATAACGGTTTGACTTTGTAAGAAATGATGCTATACTAATATTAAGGTAATAAAGGAGATGACTGCTGCATGAAAAAATTTATAGCTATGTTGATGTGCCTTGTAATATTAGCGTCGTTTACGGCTTGCGGGCAGACCTTAGACATCACCCCCGACACCACAACGACAATAGCTACAACGTTGGATGAAGTGCTCGACCACATTGAGCAGAACACGACCGCCACCGAATATCCGGACGGTACAACGGTGTATACATACACATCCGGCACCGAAAATCCTGTGTTCCCGACCAGCACACCGACGAGTACCACCACGCGCAAAAAGCCGACCGGTACCACGTCAATGGTGACTACGGCGCCCACCACGACCACCGCGCCGCCTCCCATCCCCACTATGCCTCCCACAACCACAACAACAACGACGACTACCACTACGAAGAACAGTGATGACGATAACGTAACTTCAACAACGTCTACCACAACGACCATTAAAACGTTCAATTACGAATACACGACGAATCAAACGCATACGTGGCTTCCGCTTTCAAAGCGATACCTGTACTCGTTGCTGAACGAGGAGTGGAAAGGGTACTACCGCCAAATTGATGCAGCGGTACGGAATCTGGATGCCTCGGTTGATTTTGCCACAAATCTATCGGAAGACCGGCGCTATCAAATTTATTTTCTCTACGCCTTTGACACACCCGAACTGTTTTATTTGTGCAACTATGTCTCTATTCATAACTACGGTGACGGCACCTCCGGTTTAGCATTCTATTATGCCGTCAGTAACAAGGCCGGTGACTATTGCGGAACTGGGCGAGGCGATCTGACCGACGCGCTACGCACTAAAATCCGCGCAAAAAAAGCCACCTTTGACAGCGCGGTGGCAGCATTTGCCTCCACCATTCCCAGCAGTGCGCCCGATGTGGTCAAAGAGCGTCTGGTGTATGACCGTATATTGAAAACTTCGCATTACAACTTGGGAGCGCAGTGGGACGGACTTGCCGAGGATAACTGGACGGCATACGGTATCTTGGTAAATCACTACGGCGTGTGCGAGTCCTATTCAGAGGCTTTCCAGACGATGTGCTATGCTGTTGGCATCAACTGCACCGGCATAGTCGGTACGGCAGGTGGCGGGCACAAGTGGAACGCCATACAACTGGACGGCGACTGGTATATGTGCGATATTACCTTTGACGATCCGATCGGCGGCGATCCCAACGGCGCCTATCACACGTATTTCAACCTCACCTCTGACCGAATGAGAGAGTTGAACCATTCGTGGCCGGCCAACAACTGGGAAGGATATTTCAGCTTCGCCACCGTTCCGAACTGTACTGCTACAAAATATAGTTTTGAGAATTTTGTAAAATTGTACGGTCAATAATAAAAAAGAACCGCTCGAATATTCGAGCGGTTCTTTTTGTTCGACGTTATTTTTATGCAAAACTTGGTATAATAACTGCGTAAGAAAGGTGGTGTTCCCGTGGCAAAACGTAAGCTCCGAATCCTAACGATCGATCCGTATTTGGAGCCGTTTGCGGACGATCTTGCGTTGCGGTGTGAACGCATTGCGCAAAAGGAAGCAGAACTCGGCGACTTGACCGCATTTGCAAACGGACACCGCTATTTTGGTTTTCACCGCACCGCGACGGGGTGGGTATACCGCGAATGGGCACCGTCGGCGGACGCGTTATATCTGACGGGGGATTTTAACAACTGGGATACCGCCGCTTGCCAAATGACGCGCCTTGAAAACGGCGTATTTGAGGTACAAGTTGACAATCTCTGCGCGGGGCAAAAGGTGCAGACGATCGTATGGCATAACGGGCAGATGCTCCGCCGTATTCCCACCTACGCGACGCGGGTGGTACAAGATCCCGTCACTTATTTATGGTGTGCGGAACTTGAGGATACGTTCGCCGTCTACCCGTGGACCGACGAGGGGTTTGCGCCCACAAAAACGCCGTTTATCTACGAATGCCATATAGGTATGGCGCAAGAAAAAGGGGCGGTCGGCAGTTACCGCGAATTTACCGAAAACGTCCTGCCGCGTGTGAAAGCGGCGGGATACAATACCATTCAGATCATGGCGATTATGGAGCATCCGTACTACGGATCGTTTGGGTATCAGGTATCGAATTTCTTTGCCGCTTCCTCCCGTTACGGGACAAGCCGCGAACTTCAAGATCTTATCAATACCGCGCACGAAATGGGGATCGCGGTATTGTTGGACGTTGTCCATTCCCACGCGGCGAAAAACACGAACGAGGGATTGTGCGGGTTTGACGGCACGACATACCAATTCTTTCACAAGGGGGCGCGCGGCGATCATTGTGCGTGGGATACCAAGTTATTTAACTACGGCAAAAACGAGGTACTGCACTTCCTCCTTTCCAATCTGCGGTATTGGATGGAGGTGTTCCACTTTGACGGATTCCGTTTTGACGGTGTGACCTCGATGCTGTACCACGATCACGCATTAGGCAGTGCATTTACCGACTATGGTATGTATTTTTCGCTTAACACCGATTTGGAGGCGGTCACCTATTTGGCGCTGGCAAACAAACTTATCCATACGCTGAATCCGAAAGCGATCACGATCGCAGAGGATATGTCGGGTATGCCGGGTATGTGCTTGAAATTAAAGGACGGCGGGATCGGGTTTGATTATCGGTTGGCGATGGGCGTGCCCGATTTATGGATCAAGTTGCTCAAAGAGGTGGCGGACGAGCACTGGCCCATGGGAAAACTGTGGTATGAACTGACAAACCGTCGCCCGAAAGAGAAAGTCATTGGGTACTGTGAGTCGCACGATCAGGCGTTGGTCGGTGATAAGACCATTATGTTCCGCTTGTGCGATGCCGAAATGTATACCCATATGCAGAAGTTCGGCGGGAGTTTGATTATTGATCGCGGGATCGCGCTGCACAAGATGATCCGCTTACTGACGGCGTCACTTGCCGGTGAGGGGTATTTGAATTTTATGGGTAACCAGTTCGGGCATGCCGAATGGATCGATTTCCCGCGCGAAGGCAACGGCTGGAGCCATCATTACTGCCGCCGCCAGTGGAGTTTGCTCGACAATCCCGATCTGCGGTATCGTGAACTGGGCGATTTTGATAAAGCGATGCTTACTCTTTTGCAGCGCGAAAAAACGCTTTCTAAAGCGCCCGTCTGTTTGACCGTACACGAGGACGACAAGGTACTGATCTATGAAAAGGGGAACTTGGTGTTCGCGTTTAACTTTCACCCGCATAAGTCGTTTGACGGTTATCCTATCCCTACAAAGAAAGTGAGCGAGTATCAAGTGATCCTTTCATCCGACGACGGGGTGTTTGGCGGGTTTGACCGTGTGGATAAATCGGTGCGGTACACGGCGGGTAATAACGGATTTCGGTGTTATCTCCCCCATCGTTCGGCAATCGTGTTTAAGAAAGCAAAATAAAAAAGCGCCTCGTTGAGGCGCTTTTTATTATTCTTCATCAAATTTGAACGAACCGGCAAGCAAGGTGACTTCGTCACTGCCGACCGAGAGCAGACCGCCGTTTACCGTAGCGGTCTTTTGGGTATCCTCGTCCAACCACACGGCACAAGGTCCGCTCACCACCGACGTGATAAACGGTACGTGTCCCGCCATCACTGCGAGTTCGCCCTCCGTGCCGCGCACGTCGAGTTTGACGATCTCGTCGCTGAAGATGTTGCCGTCGGGTGAAGCGACGGTCAGCTTAAACGTGTTCATCGCGCGCCCGCTTTCTCCACCGCTTCGTCAATCGTACCGACAAAGAGGAAGGCGGATTCGGGAAGATCGTCGTGTTTGCCCTCGATGATTTCCTTAAAGCCGCGGATGGTTTCGGCAATCGGAACGTATTTACCCACAATACCGGTGAATTTCTCCGACACGTCAAACGGCTGGGACAAGAAACGCTGAATCTTACGCGCACGCTGTACCAGCAACTTATCGTCATCCGACAACTCGTCCATACCCATAATGGCGATGATATCCATCAGTTCGTTGTACCGCTGTAAAATGCGTTGCACTTCTTTTGCGACGGCATAATGCTCCTCGCCCACGATATCGGGCGACAAGATGCGGCTGGAGGATTCGAGCGGATCGACCGCGGGATAAATACCCTGTGACGCGATGTTACGCGCAAGAACGGTAGTGGCATCCAAGTGAGCAAACGTCGTGGCGGGAGCGGGGTCGGTTAAGTCGTCCGCCGGCACGTATACTGCCTGAATTGACGTGATGGAGCCTTTTTTCGTAGAGGTGATACGCTCTTGCAACGCGCCCATTTCGGTGGCGAGTGTCGGCTGATAGCCGACGGCTGACGGCATACGACCGAGAAGCGCCGACACCTCGCTGCCCGCTTGCGTGAAACGGAAAATGTTATCGATAAAGAGAAGCACGTCTTGTCCTTCCGTATCGCGGAAATATTCCGCCATCGTCAGTCCCGACAATCCCACGCGCATACGCGCTCCGGGCGGCTCGTTCATCTGACCGTATACCAACGCGGTCTTTTCAAGAACGCCCGATTGTTTCATTTCGTTATACAGATCGTTGCCTTCACGGGTGCGTTCACCGACACCCGTAAACACGGAAATACCGCCGTGTTGTTTGGCAATGTTGTTGATAAGTTCCATAATCAACACGGTCTTACCGACACCTGCGCCGCCGAACAGACCGATCTTACCGCCCTTGGAATACGGGCAGATGAGGTCGATAACCTTGATGCCTGTTTCAAAAATCTCGGCACCTGTGGACAGTGTCGCGTATTCGGGAGCGCCACGGTGAATGTTCCAACGCTCCTCGGTTTCGGGAGTGGGCTCATCGTCCACCGCGTCACCTAACACGTTGAAAATGCGACCGAGCGTTTCGCGACCGACCGGCACGCTGATCGGCGCGCCCGTATCGGTAACGTCGATACCGCGTTGTAAACCGTCGGTCGACGCCATAGCGATACACCGCGCCGTGTTATCACCGATATGCTGTGCCACCTCAACGGTCAAGGTGCGCTCGCCTACGGGGATGGTCAGCGCGTTGTGAATGGTGGGCAATTCGCCCTCTTTGAAACGAACGTCAACGACAGGTCCCATAACCTGTGTGACGGTTCCGATGTGTTGCATATTTACACCTCTTTTAGTTACCTGCTCCGGCAACGATTTCGGTAATTTCCTGCGTGATCGCGCCTTGGCGGGCCCGGTTGTATTCCAGTTGCAGATTATCGATCATCTGCGTGGCGTTCTTGCCTGCCGAATCCATCGCCATACGGCGGGCGGCGACTTCGCTTGCAAAGCTTTCCCGCGCGCACACCATAATCATACCGGCGACGTATTCGCGGATAACGTTATTCAGCACCGTCAATTCATCCGGCTCAAATACGATAGCGGGAGAGCCGTTGCTTTCACGTTTTTCAAGCGGTAAGATCCACTGCACGTACGCTTCCTGTGACATCACGGAGTGATAGCGCGTGGATAAGATGCCCAACCGATCGTATTCGCCATTGGCGAAATCGGTACACAAGGTATCCGCCAGTGCGCTTGCCTCATCAAACGAAAAGTGCTCGGAGGAAACGATCGGTTTCCCGAAACGTTCACACGCACGTTTACCGATCGGGATCACCTCGGCATTCGGGTACTGCGCCGCCAGGCGAAACACGTTTGCGTTATAACCACCGGCAAGACCTCTGTCACCCGCAATCACAACAAGGCGGGTGCGCTCGGTATCGCGCACTTGCATATACGGACTCTTTTGACAGTCACGATTTGCCGATAACAGCGACAGCGTGTGACACAAGACTTCCTCATATTCGCGACCTTTGAGCATCGCTGCGTTGGCACGGCGGATCTTTGACGATGCCACCAAGCCCATCGCTTTGGTTAACTGCAGAGTCGAGGTAACACTTTTAATACGCACGCGCAGTGCTTTGGTATTTCCTGCCATACGCGTTACACCTTCATCTCGGAGAGGATGGCTTTGAGTTGTTCCTCGTCGGAATCATCGTAATAGCCGGCTTCAATGCGACCCAGCCAATCGGGATGTTCGTTTTGCAGTTTTGCAAACAGACCCGCTTCGTATTCGTGAACGTCTTTAACCGCTATGTCGTTCAAATAGCCTTTGGTGACCGCGTACACGATCGCCACTTGGCAACCGACGCGGACCGGTGCGTTTTTACCTTGCTTTAACACTTCAACAATGCGTTCGCCGAGTGCCAAACGCGCTTTGGTATCCGCATCCAGATCGCTGCCGAACTGGGCAAAGGATTGCAATTCGCGGTACTGGGAATACAAAAGTTTTAATTCGCCCGATACCTTTTTCATCGCTTTGAGCTGTGCCGAACCACCGACACGGCTGACCGAGATACCGGGGTTGATTGCCGGCATAATGCCGGAGTGGAACAACTCGGTTTCAAGGAAGATCTGACCGTCGGTGATGGAGATAACGTTGGTCGGAATATACGCCGACACGTCACCCGCTTGCGTTTCGATGATCGGCAAAGCGGTAATGGAGCCTCCGCCGTATTCGGGAGCCACGCACGCGGCACGTTCCAATAAGCGAGAATGCAAATAGAATACGTCACCGGGGTACGCTTCTCGACCGGGCGGACGGCGAATAAGCAACGACAGAGCACGATAGGCAACGGCGTGCTTACTTAAATCGTCGTAGATGATCAGCACGTCCTTGCCCTGTTCACGGAAATATTCCGCCATAGCGCAACCGCTGTACGGTGCAATATATTGCAACGGGGCGCTTTCTGCCGCGGTGGCAGATACGACAATGGTATACGCCATCGCACCCGTGCGATCCAGTTCACCTACCAGCTGTGCTACGGATGAACTTTTTTGACCGATTGCCACGTAAATACAGATAACGCCGGTGTCTTTTTGATTCATAATCGTGTCAACGGCGATTTCCGTTTTGCCCGTTTGACGGTCACCGATGATCAATTCACGCTGACCGCGACCGATCGGGATCATACTGTCGATCGCCTTGATGCCCGTCTGCAACGGCACGCTGACACTTTGACGTTTGATGATACCGGGTGCTTCCGATTCCAACGGACGCGTGCCGGCATATTCAATGGGACCTTTGCCGTCGATCGGCTCGCCGAGTGCGTTGACAACACGACCAAGCAAGCCCTCACCTACCGGCACGGATAACACCTTGCCGGTGCGATGAACGGTGGAGCCTTCACAAATATCGTTATTATCGGACAGAATGGCAACGGAGACCGTTTCGTCCTCTAAGTTTTGAGCGACGCCGAAACTGCCGCCATCGAATTCCAGCAATTCGTTTGCCATACAGTTCCGCAAACCGTATACGCGAGCAATACCGTCACCGACCAGAATAACCTTGCCGGTTTCGGTCATATCGATCCGCGTTTTATAATTTTGGATCTGCGTCTTGATAATGGCGCTGATTTCTTCAGGCCTGTTCATCGGATCATCACATCCTTTACATCGTGCAAACGGCGTTTCAGGCTGCCGTCATAGGTCTTTCCTTCTACTTCGATCACCACACCGCCGAGAAGCGAATCGTCCACGGTGTATACGGCGTCGATGCCTTTGCCCGTGAGGGCTTCCACTTTGCGGCAAAGCGCTTTTTGTTGTTCCGCATCCAACGGCACGGCGGAGGTAATATGCGCCGTCGTGCGGTTTTTAAGTGCTTGTGACAGTTCTTCAAACACTTTGGCGCAGGCGGGAGCAATGCGAATATGCCCGTTCTCGCACAACAGTTTGAGGAACGATACGACGTGCTCGGGCAAAGTGCCGAACGCTTCGTCAATCGCCGAAAGCCGCTCGGCAAGCGAAACGGCAGGCGACGATAAAAACTCCAAATACGCGGGCTCACTCTCGACGGAGCGGCACACCGTATTCAGCGCTTCCAGATAGGTTTCGGTTTGATTCTCTTCAACAGCCAGCATAAACAACGCGGCGGCATAGTCTTTCTCAGGACCTGTCATCGCTGTCACCTATACTTTCAATAAACGAGTCGACAAAACGACGGTGATCGTCCGACGACACCTCGCGTTCCAACAATTTTTCGGTAAGAATCGAGGATACCTCCACGATCTCGCGTTTGATGCCGTCTTCCGCCTTTTTGCGTTCCAAGGCGGCGTCGTTTTCCGCCTGACGGCGGATACCGTCCGCTTTCGCTTTGGCTTCGGACAAAATCTCCCGCTCGCGGTCGTTTGCCAAGTCAACGGCACGTTTGATCAGTCGGTCTGCCTCCTGTTTGGCGCCCTGCAACTGTTCGTTGTAGGCTTGCTGATCGCGCTGCGCCTGCTCTTTTGCCTCTTGCGCGGCACTGTAATCGTCCTCGATGGTCTTTTGACGCGTTTCCAACATCTTTTTGACCGGTTTGTACAAGAACTTTTTGATAATCAGAAACAACAGTACCAGATTGGCAAGCGAGACCAACATCTGCCAAAGATTGACCGAAATGATACTTAAATTCTGCATACGGTTATCACTCTTCCGGCAAAAAATTACAGACCTGCCAACGTTTTCACTAAAATATCGACCAACATATTGGGAGCGACGAAGATGAGCAAGATCGCGATGACCAACGCGTACAAACCGGTGGTTTCCGCGATAGCGCAACCCATCAACATCGTGGTGGTTACCGAACTTTTGCTTTCGGGCTGACGGGCGATCGCTTCACACGCACTCGCGACAGCGTTACCTTCACCGATACCGGGGCCGACACCCGCGATCATCGCCGTACCTGCGCCGAGCGCACAACAACCTAAAATGATACCGATTGCGATTTCCATAATGTTATCCTCCGTTTACTGAAATTACTTATTTTTAGCCGCTTTTTTCGCAGCTTTTTTGGCTTTTCGTTTCTCGTATTCATCGAGGGGGAATCCACCCGACACATACATCATCGTGAGCATGGCAAAAATGAAGGCTTGCAAACAACCGCTGAACACGTCAAAGTACACCGACAACACCGCGGGAATACCGATCTGGAACAGCGGGATATCCGCCAAAAAGCCCGGCAACCAACCGAGTAACATCGACGACAATCCGCCGAGTGCCGAGGCAAGCAATACCGAAATAACCGTTCCCGACAACACGTTGCCGTAATGACGGAACGCCATGGATACGGGGGTGGCAAGTTCGCTGATCATATTGATCGGCGCGAGCAACGCGACCGGCTCGGCAAAACTTTTGAGGTAGCAAAGCGGTCCCGCTTTGAGTTTATAGTGGGTAATGAGAATAAACACGAGAACTGCCCAACCGCCGACGATATTGATATCTGAGGTTGGCGGATACAAGCCGAATAAGGAGAGCAGACTGGAGCACGCGGACAACGCCATAATGGCGATGATAAACGGCGAAAAGCCCATAAAATACGCGCCCATATTTTCCGATACCATACCGTCTACTTTTTCAACGATCAGTTCGGCGAAATGCTGACGTTTCAGTTCGATGTGTTCTTTGAGCCCGTGCGTAAGATAGAAACACGCGCTGAGAATCGTAATGAGGACGAGCGCAGAATGAATCTGCGATTCCGTGACGGGGAAATCCTGGATCGGCATCGGTATGGTAAAGAAGATGCGCGCGCCGGCAAGGGCAATCCCCTCGGACGCGGGTTTTGTAAGAACTTGCAACACGATACCCGCGATCAGCGGCAATACCATCATCGCAATCAGCAACGCATCAACAACCTTAAAGCGAAGGCTTGTACGGGTCACGATCCGATCTCTCCTTTCCCAAAATGTAAAAAATCACTTACTCTTTTTTAAGCAGCGGGCGCACGGCAACGGCAATGCGCGGGAACAAATACGCGATTACCAGCGACAAGATATTGAACACCGAAATCAAATACCCGATCAAAGCGACGACGAACAGCATAAGTGTACGTAACATTTGCGACAGTTTCATCCGATCACGGGCTTCTTTTTCATCCTTGCCGAGTGCGTTTTGCACTGTGATACCAAGCAACAAAAAGTTGCCGACCGAGGCGATCAATCCCAACAGGTTACCGAGCAAAACGGTATAATCCCATTTGCCGAGAACGAGAAACACCGCCTGCATCAGCATACTGCACAACAGCGACACGGCAAAAATATAGACCGTTTCGCGTTTAACGGTCGGGTCCAGTGCTTTCATTCCATACACTCCTTTGTGAAGTGAGATAGTTTAGTATACCACATTTTGACACTCTACGCAAGTCAAACAAGATAAAACCGTGTTTTTTCATTGACGATTGACGAAAAAATTGGTATACTGATTTCATCTAATTATAAAAGAGGTGCGTTGTATATGGCAAAAAGCGTAAAAGATGTCTTGGCGCTGATCAAAAAGCACGACATCAAAATGGTCGACTTTAAGATGGTGGACATCAACGGTCAGTTCCGCCACGTCACCATCCCCGCAGAAAACTTCTCCGAGGAAACGATGAAAAGCGGTATCGGCTTTGACGCCTCCAACTACGGCTATGCCGTGGTGGAAAAAAGCGATATGGTCTTTATCCCCGACCCGACCACGGCGGCAGTGGACCCCTTCTGCACCATTCCCACGCTGTCGATGACGGGTAACGCGATGATCATCGATTCTCCCGAAAATCGTCCTCTCGCGCAGTATCCGCGCAACATCGTGCTCGCAGCACAGCAATATATGAAGGATAGCGGTATCGCAGACACGATGCTCATTCTCCCCGAGTTCGAGTTCTATCTGTTCGACGAAGTGGGCTGGGAAGTTCAGGGCAACAGCATCGGCGTGTCGTTGGATGCCGAGCAGTCCTACTGGAACAGCGGCGTGGAAGGCAAAGGTAACGTGGTGCCGAAGCAAAAGGCTTATCACATTGCCAAACCGTTTGACCGCGCGTACGAGTGCCGCAGCGAAATGTGTATGCTGATGCGCGATATGGGTATTGAGATCAACTATCATCATCCCGAGGTTGCCGCATCCGGTCAGTTCGAGATCGAGCCGCAGCTCGGTGAGATGACCAAGATGGCGGATGCCACCATGATGATCAAGTATATCATTCACAACACCGCGCTGAAATACGGCAAAACCGCCACCTTTATGCCCAAGCCCATCTACGGCGAGGCGGGCAGCGGTATGCACGTACATATGCAGTTGTTCAAGAACGGCGAGCCTGTCTTCTCGGACGATAACGGCTACGCACATCTGAGCGAAACGGCGCACTACTTTATGGGTGGTCTGCTCAAGCATATCGCATCGCTGTGTGCGCTGACGAATCCCAGCACCAACTCGTTCAAGCGTTTGGTTCCCGGCTTTGAAGCGCCCGTCACGGTCGGCTATGCTACCTCTAACCGCAGCGCGGTTATTCGTATTCCCGCATACGCCAAGAGCCCCGACAAGCGCCGCTTTGAGCTGCGTAACCCCGACGCAACTTGCAACCCGTATTTCTGCTATGCCGCGATCCTGATGGCCGGCTTGGACGGTGTCAAGAACAAGATCGATCCGCACGAGAACGGCTGGGGTCCGTACGATATGAACCTGTATCACCTCCCCGAGGAGGAAAAAGCCAAATTGCAAGGCTTGCCGACCTCGTTGCCTGAGGCACTGGATGCGCTGGAAGCGGATCACGACTACCTCACCGCGGGCGGTGTGTTCCCCGAGGAACTGCTCAAAAACTTCATCAAATCCAAGCGTGAGGAATGCAACCAGTTGGCTGCGATCCCCCACCCCGCTGAATTTGATAAATACTATAACCTGTAAAAAAGAAACGGCAGAGGATCAGTCCTCTGCCGTTTTGTTTAGGATGGTTTGCAGGTTCTCATCGGAATATTCGATTTCTGCGGAATACAGGCGGGCAATCTCGCAGAGTTCGTCCGTATCGTTTGCCAATGTCACGATCACTGCCGCCGCGTGTGCGGCAAAGCGGGGCGACGCGTGGCGGAACATAAAATACGCGGTCAATCGTTCCCATACGGTGTCTTGCTCGGTGATGAACGCATCACACGCGGTAAGGCGGTCAAGGTAACTGTCCCACGCGGGATCCAGCCGTTCCAGCGAACGGTAAAGCACCGCCCATTCGGCGGGGGGGCGGGTGTCCGAAAGCGGCGGGACGGCGGTGTCGATCGCGACCGCCTCGCCCGTATCGGCATTGCAAAACGCCACGGGGCTATCCAGTATCAGACGGCACGCGGCTTCACAGCAAAGACCGAGACCGAGCCGCAGATCGTCACCGAGATAGGTGCGAAAACGCGGGTGATCGGTGCAGATGTCGCACAATGCGTCCTCGCCGAGCGTCACGATAATATCGCAAAGACCTCGCTCGTTCAAAAACGCGCAACGTTCGTGCGCATCCAATCGAAAACACGGCTGCTCACCGTGCACGATGCCGTCGTGTAATCGCTTGGCAAAATCGCCGCGGACGGTCTTATAAAGTGCGTAGGTATCGGGATCGATATCGATTTCCCAACCGATACAGCAGTTGTGGCGGCAACGGTCGGCGATACAGTGAAAGCGGGGATAATACGCGGGTATGATCGTCATAGATATCAGGTCCTTTTGATGAGAGTGCGGATATCATTCTCATCCCCCAACACCAACACGTGGTCGGTGTCTTCAAAGCAACGATTCATATCGACAAGTTGCAGATCGTTGCCGCTGCGCACCGCCAAAATGTTAATGCCGTGAACACGGCGAACGTCCAACTCGGGGATCGTTTTGCCCACCCACGTTTTGGGAACGGCGGTTTCGTACACAGCGATATGTTCGGACAGTTTGTAATAGTCAAACACGTTGCGACCGCTGTACTGGACAGCCAACTTATACGCCAGGTCTTTTTCGGGATAGACTACCGCATCGGCACCGTTGCGAAGCAAGAATTTTTCTTGGATCTTGGTACTCGCTTTGCTGATAACGGTTTTAGCACCCAGATCTTTGAGCAAGCTGGTGATCTCCAAACTGCTTTGGAAATCACTGCCGATACATACAAAGCACATATCAAAGCTTTTGACCGACAGGCTTTTGAGCACCTCTTCGTTTTTGCAATCCGCAATCTTGGCAAGGGCGACCTCGCCGCTCATACGGCTGATAATTTCCTCGTTTTGATCCACGATCATAACGTCGTTGCCGAGTTCCGTCAGTTTTTGGCTTAAATGCTGACCGAAACGGCCCATACCGATCACTAAAAAGTTTTTCATATCCGTCACCTCATCCAACGCCCACCGTCTCCTCGGGAGACAGGGCGATCTCTTGCTTTGTCTTTTGCATAAATACCATAGCGAACGATAAACTGCCGATACGTCCGCTAAACATCAATAAAATCATAACGCAACGGGAAAATACGGTCAGGTCGCGCGTGATACCCGTCGTCATACCAACCGTACTGGTTGCCGATACACATTCGAACACAACGTCTATAAAGGAAAATTCCGGTTGTACGGCGCAGACCAAAAAGATACCGGTAACAAGCAACGTGAAATAAATTCCCACTACCGACACCGCGTTGACAAGCGTTTCCCGCGGCAGACGTTTGCCGAATACATTGTATCCCGAACGGCGGCGAAGATTGCTGAACATACAGATCATCAAAACCGCTACGGTGACCGTTTTTATGCCGCCCGCCGTTGATCCGGGCGAGCCGCCAACCAACATCATTAAAACGGATAACAACTGCGAAGCGGGGGTCAGTGACGCGGTATCCACGGCATTGAATCCTGCCGTTCGGGGAGTTACCGAATCAAAGAACGCGTGCAACAGTTGTTTCGGCACCGACATATCGGCGCCTGTGGCATCTCGTTCCAATATGAAAAACAAGAGCGTGCCGACAACGGTCAGTGCCACCGTGACACTCAACGCAATTTTGGAATGTAAGCGGTAGTTGCCGATGTGATGACGGTGTTTTATCACGTCATCCCACACGATAAAGCCGATACCGCCGATCAAAATCAACAGCGCGATCGTTATTAAGAAGACGGCATCATCCGCCATACAGACCAACGAGCCAAACGCGCCCTCACTGCCGAGCAAGTCAAAGCCCGCGTTGCAGAAAGCGGAAATACTTAAAAAGATGCCTGTGTACACACCGCGCGCCACGCCGAATTTCGGGATGAAGCGCGCCGCTAAGATCACCGCGCCGATCCCCTCTACCAACAGAGTGCCGCAGATGATCCGTTTGGTTAAGCGCACCATACCGCCGATGTCGGGCATATTGAAGTTCTCTTTAAGGAGCGTGCGTTCTCTGAGTGAAATGGTGCGATGCAGTGCCACGGAGAAAGCGGTCATCAGAGTCATAAAACCCAAACCGCCGATTTGGATCAGCGTGAGAATGACCAGTTGACCGAACAGTGACCAATGCAAATAGGTGTCCACCAAAATAAGACCTGTTACGCAAGTTGCGGAAGTGGCGGTGAACAGCGAGGTTAAAAACGGAGTCGCTTCACCGCTTTTGGAAGCAATGGGCAACGACAACAAAGCAGCGCCCAATAAAATCAGCAAAAAGAAACCTAACGCAACACGCTTGGGGTATGAAACCGCGCGACGTTTCATTCGTTCACTTCCTTTTCAAACAAAGGGGTGGATAAATAACGGTCACCCGTATCGGGCAGCAGCACTACGATGGTCTTGCCCGCGTTTTCCGCGCGGCGTGCAAGTTCGTATGCCGCGTGCAGTGCAGCACCCGATGAAATGCCGACCAAGAAGCCTTCGGCACGAGCAAATTGCCGCGCCGCCGCATACGCATCCTGCTCGTCTACGGGGAAGATCTCGTCATATATCGCCGTATTTAACGTATCCGGCACGAAATTGGCGCCGATGCCTTGTAAGCCGTGTGCTCCGGCAACCCCTTTAGATAACAACGGGGATTTCTTCGGCTCAACAGCAACCGCTTTAACGGCGGGGTTTTGCGCTTTGAGGTATTCGCCCACACCCGTCAGCGTACCGCCCGTACCGACACCCGCGACGAAAATATCCACGGTGCCGTCGGTATCGTTCCAGATCTCGGGACCTGTGGTTTCGCGGTGTGCCGCGGGGTTGGCGGGGTTGCCGAACTGATCGGGAATAAAGCTGTTCGGAATTGCGGCGGCGAGTTCCGCCGCTTTTTCCACCGCGCCCGACATTCCCCGAGCGCCCTCGGTCAGCACCAACTCGGCACCGTAAGCGCGAAGCAAGGCACGGCGCTCGGCACTCATCGTATCGGGCATCGTGAGGATCACGCGGTAGCCGCGTGCCGCCGCCATCGCCGCCAAACCGATACCCGTGTTGCCGCTGGTCGGCTCGATAATCACGGAATCCGCACAGAGTAAACCGCGTTTTTCGGCGTCCTCCAGCATAGAAAGCGCGACGCGGTCTTTGACACTGCCTGCGGGATTTAAATATTCCAGTTTTGCCAGAATCGTCGCGCAACAATCGTCGGCAGTATGCACCTTTACAAGCGGGGTGTTTCCGACGAGCGCCGTAATATCGTTATATATCTTCACGCGATCAGATCCTTTCAAAAATTACTGTTAGATAGTATATCATAATTGCTCTGCTTTTTCAAGCGGCGACAAAATACTGCTTGATTTTTACAGCCCGGTATGCTATCATATAGGACGCACGCGGGAGTAATTCAATGGTAGAATGTCAGCTTCCCAAGCTGAATACGCGGGTTCGATTCCCGTCTTCCGCTCCAAAAAGAAACAGTCCGCCGACACGATCGGCGGACTGTTTTAAGTCTGCGGAGGAAAAGATATGCAACCGTTTCACTGGTATTTATGCGCGATTTCCGCGCTTGCCGTGATCCTCACAGTGTATGATAAACTGGCGGCAAAATGCCGCATCTCGCGCATACCCGAAGCAACGTTTTTTGTGATGGCGCTGCTCGGCGGAAGTGCCGCCACGTATCTGTCGATGTTGCTTATCCGTCACAAGACAAAGCATAAGCGCTTTATGTTGGGGTTACCGACTATCATCATCGCACAAGGCGTTGCGTATTGGTTTTTGACAAAATAAAAAAAGACCGCTCAGTGAGCGGTCTTTTTTGTTTTCTCTGTAACAAGCCATACGATTGAAGCAATCAGTAATACCGCGCTTACGATGAACGCGGTGGTGGTGATCGCGGTCATACGATCAAGCACCGTATACAGCACCCCGTTAACGTACTGCCTCAAAGCGGAGTCGGCAAGGGCAAGTTTTGCGGGGAAATCCAATCCCACAAACAACCACGTCGGTACGGCAACCAGTGCGCTGCCCACAAACAAGGCGCCCGACACACTATACGCGCGACGGCGTAACGTCGTTTTTACGGGAATCACTCCCACAAGCGTAAACACAACGGCAATCAGCAGCACGATCGGGAACACGCGTAACACTTTGCGCGGTAACGCCTTTTCGGCAAACAGCGGGTGTGCTGTTTTAATCAGTTTATCGGTAATGCCGAGTTGCATAACGGCGGATACGCCATCGGCAAATTCCTGCGCGATCGTAACCGCAGCCCCGTTATCCAACGGTTGCTCCTCTATCGGTAACGTGTCAAAATACTCTTGTATGCGCTTTTGGAACGGCAACGCCTCCAGTGCGACACGTTCGGGTTCGCCGCCATCGCACAAGGCATCATACACGGAGCTCATACGCATTTTAGCCGCCGAGTGCATTTGCTCGGACGTTACCACGTCATCTACCACCTCAAAGGGGATGCCGTAAAACAAGCACTCATCTTCCAAATAATCGCGCACGTCTGCTTTAAGCGCGGCGATGAACGATTCGTCCGCCGTCACAGACACGTACAAATCACGATCAAACAACACGTTCACCGAACCGAGCAGCAAGGATGCGGCAACCGATATACAAATGATCACCGCAATCAGTAAGCGGCCAATCGACAGCAACGTGCTTACTATACGGTTATCCATACGTCGGCCACTCCTTTCCCTCAACCTTGCGGCAAATCAACGCCAGACGTTCGGAACGGAATTGGAATCCGTTTTTGCGGGGGTAGCAGGTATACAAAAACAGCGTATCCCCTTCCCCTTCTTTCGGGGCGAGTGCGGATCTGTCTTGGTAATTGAAAATGAGCGTATCCACCACTTTGTAAACATATTTACCATAGACCGTGTCCATGGTCACCAGTGTACCGATCTTTGTATCTTCAATCTCATAAAAATGGCGCGTAACGTGAGCGGAAAGTACGGTGCGACTGCCCTGTCCGCAAAAACGGGAAGCCGCACGCATACCGGCGCCTTTACGAAGCAGCGTGTCATCGTCGCCAAAAAACACCTTGATATCGCGCTCTTCCCAGCCATCCACATTCAAGGTTGCCCACTGCGATCCGTATTCAATGACCGGAAGATGACCTTCGTCGGGGGTGACAACACTGCTGTTGCCGCCGACGTTACTGCCGGAAAGGCCGGTAATCAGTTGATAATATACCGATTCCGCAACAACGTTTTCAAACACGAATACGGATGCACACAGCACCGCTATTACTGATAAAAGATACGGTAACAACAAGAAAAAGCCCTTTAAAAAAGGGCTTTTTCTGTTGAATTGACAATTCAGTTTCATGAACCGATTAGCGAGAAGCCGCAAGCTTCTTGCCGTAAGCAGCGGACACGATCGCTACGATCGCCACGCCTGCTGCAACAACGATCATGGTGTAATCTACAGCGGAGTCGGTCTTTTTGACGTCAAGGTCAACGTTGGTAATGACTTTGCCGTCCTCTTTCTTGGTGATGACAACCGTGGTGTCACCTTCGTGAGTGGCTTTGTCTTCGGGAACTGCTTCTACTTTCAAAACCAAGCCCAAGGTGTCGCAAGCATCTCTCATCTCGGTGATAACGGCTTTCTGTTCAGTGTTGGTGTACTCGGACAACGAAGCACCTTTGTCTTCCTTAACAGCAGCCTTGGCAGTTTCCATATTTTCGATAACAGCGGCAGCCTGATCGGCATCAACCTCTACCTGCTGCAACACGTTCTCAATCATCGGCAGATATTCGGCCTGATAAGCAGCGGGAATCAATTCCTTCGCTTTTGCGATAATTTCCTCTTTCGGAGTAGCCGCAGAAACCGGTGCGACCATCATTGCCATAATGCCAACGAGAACCAGGCAAGCAGAAACAATGGACAATACTTTTTTCATGATACTCTCTCCTATTCAGCGCAGTGCGCTTAATTGATAAAAACGCTCGATGATAGTTTACACCATTTCCATTGGATTTGTCAACTGCCTTTTTGGAAATTCTTTATTTGGAAATATAAGTTGATTTACTTCGACAAATTTGGTATACTGATTGTGTCTATTTTGAACAGAAAGGAGTGGGTGTCGAATGCGCCGTACAGGGCTCTTATTGTTGACTGTCTGCGTGCTGTCGTCGTTCTTGTTCGGTTGTGCTGATAAACGTTCGGACGCGGGCGCTTCCGTGTGTATCAACGAGGTGTTGACTGCCGGCGGCGAGGCGGATTGGATCGAGCTGTATAACGGCGGATCGGAGGCGATCAATCTTGACGGCTGTTTCTTATCCGACGACGAGGAATCTCCCGGTAAATGGATGTTTCCCAACGTCACGATCGAAGCAGGCGACTACCTGCTCATATACGCCGACGGAGGCAACAGTGCCGACACGCGGCTTTCGACATCTTTTTCACTGAAATCCTCCGGTGAAACGGTGGTGCTTACCGATCCGAACAGCAACACGCTGGACAAACTCACCGTTCCCGAAAGCATCCCCGGTGTATCTTACGGACGTGATGTAAACAACCGCTTTGTGTGGTA
>JAZQTM010000012.1:0-6184 GCA_045630765.1 Acutalibacteraceae bacterium
ATAGCGAATCTTTTGCAAAGAAAGTCGGTATATTTTCTGCCTATGCGCCAGGACGATCCCGAAACAAGGCCGCATTCACTTGTTGCGGATTTCAGCCTGATGCAAAAATCCTATGAGGCAATGCAGAGATCGCATCAGTTACGCCCTTTATTTTTATAAAAGTTACGCGCGGCTTGCTTGACAAAGCCGCGCTTTTTTGGTATACTACGAACGTTGTGACAAAATTCCCGATTTTTCGAATCCGGAGGTATCCTCATGGCAACCACGTTTTCCGAGAAACGACGCAGCCGCTTGTTCGGTCTGCCGCTGTCGCTGACACACTACGTTATCGACGGCGAATCGTTATCTGAACAAACCGGTCTGTTTTCCGTCACCGCAAAGGCAGTATCTTTGTCTAACGTTCGGAATATGGTAGTGGTACAGACGGCTTGTCAAAAACTGTTCGGGCTGTCCACCATTCACGTGGCAACCGCTGATCCGGCAATTCCGGAGTTTATCGTACGCAACATTCGCGGCGGTGAGGCGTTTTCTGCCGAACTGCAAAAAGCCATCGATGCTGCTTCGTGCCTGCGGCAATCGGCAACGGAGTAACAGAATTTAGAGTGAGGACGGGAAAGTATGGAACCTAAGAAAAGACGCTTTGGCGACCGTAAAGACGGTTGGCGCCTGCGCCACACGCAATCCGTATTCGCGGTAATGCCTCATTTGATGAAACGTCGTTCGGACTCGCAGGTCTTTTTCGACGAGGAGATCGACATCGAGTACCTCGAAAAATACGTTCGTGCCATGCGCAAAGAACACGATATGCCGAATTTTTCGTTGTATCACGTGTTTATCGCGGCGGTGGTGCGTATGTTTGTGTTGCGCCCGCGCTTGAATCGGTTTGTTATGAACGGCAAGACCTTTGCGCGCAACCGTTTGACCTCTTCCATGACGGCGAAGCGCAGTCTGTCCAAGGACGCGGAAGAAGCCACCATTAAGCCACACTTTGAGAAGGCGGATACCATCTTTGACGTTTACCGTCGCGTGGACGAGGCAATGGAAAAGGAAGTCAAGACCACCGACGTGGAGAACAGCACGGATATTGCGGCGCGTATTCTCAACACGCTCCCCGCTTGGCTTGTACGCGCGTTTGTGAATTTCATTATTTTTATGGATCACCGCGGATGGATGAACAAGTTTATCAACGATATCAGCCCGTTCCACACGTCGTTTTACATTACCGACGTCGGCTCGATCGGTATTCAGCCGATCTATCATCACCTGTATGATTTCGGTACCACCTCGGTATTCGTGGCGATCGGTAAAAAGTCGATCGTTCCCGTTGCCGCGGCTGACGGCACCGTTTCCGCCAAAAAGGTCGTGCGCGTGAAACTGGTATTGGATGAGCGCATTTGCGACGGGCATTATTACGCGGAGTCGTTCCGTATGCTCCGCCGTTTGTTAAAACATCCCGAACAGTTGGAAGTTCCGCCCACGGAATTCCCCGAGGATGAATGGATCTGATCAAAAGGGCTGTGTTCCGATGAACACAGCCCTTTTTCTTTTTGTGTATGGTTGACAAACTCCCTTAAAAAAGATATACTTTTAGATGTATATCCATTTGAAAGAAAGCAGGGTTATTATGAGCGATTATCGTGCAGAAACGCTTTGTATTCAGGGCGGCTATCAGCCGCAAAACGGTGAGCCGCGCGTGCTCCCCATTTATCAAAGCACCACTTATAAATACGATTCGTCCGAGCATCTCGGCAAGTTGTTTGATTTAGAGGCACCGGGGCATATGTATACCCGCATCTCCAACCCCACCGTCGCGGCGGTAGAAGATAAGATCGCGGCGCTGGAGGGCGGTGTGGCGGCTATGTGCACCTCGTCCGGTCAGGCGGCGTCGCTGATGGCGATCTTTAATATCACGAGCGCGGGACAGAACTTCGTCAGTTTGTCCACTATCTACGGCGGCACCACCAATCTGTTCGCCGTCACGATGAAACGTATGGGCATTGAGGTGCGGTTTTTAACCCCCGATATGACCGACGAGCAAGCGGATGCCTTGTTTGACGAGAATACGCGCTTGGTATTTGGTGAAACCATCGCCAATCCCGCGCTCAACGTGCTGGATATTGAGCGATATGCGGCACTCGCACACCGTCACGGTGTACCGCTGATCGTGGATAACACGTTCGCAACGCCCGTTCTCTGCCGTCCGTTTGAATACGGCGCAGATATCGTGATGCATTCCACCACCAAGTATATGGACGGTCACGCAACCGTCGTTGGCGGCGTGATCGTGGACAGCGGTAACTTCGACTGGGAGGCATCCGGCAAGTATCCGGAGTTGACCACGCCCGACGAGTCGTATCACGGCGTCGTGTATACCGAGCAGTTCGGTAAACTTGCCTACATCACCAAAGCCCGCGTGCAGTTGATGCGCGATTTGGGCTCTACTCCCCAACCGCTTGCAATGTTCGTGTTGAACATCGGTTTGGAAACGCTCGCACTGCGTATGGAGCGTCATTGCCAAAACGCGCAGGCTGTCGCCGAGTATTTAGAGAAACACGAAAAGGTCGCGTGGGTGAACTACCCCGGTCTTGCTTCGTCCGATCAGCACGCACTTGCCGAGAAATATCTGCCGAAGGGTTGCTGCGGTGTTATTTCCTTCGGTGTCAAGGGCGGTCGCGCAGCAGCGACGACCTTTATGGATTCCTTGAAACTCGCGGCGGTGGTCGTGCACGTGGCGGATGCCCGCACCTCGGTGTTGCATCCCGCTTCCACCACGCACCGTCAGTTGACCGACGAGCAGCTCGTCGCCACCGGTATCACCCCCGATATGGTGCGGTTGTCGGTCGGTATTGAAAACATTGAGGACATTCTTGCCGATCTGGAACAAGCGCTTTCTAACGTCTAAAGGAGGGCTCTTATATGCCCATTAAAATTCCCAATCAGTTGCCGGCAACGCAAACGCTGACGGATGAAAACATTTTCGTCATCACCGAAACCCGCGCGCTGACGCAGGATATTCGTCCGCTGAAAATTCTGTTGTTGAATTTGATGCCGAAAAAAATCGTCACCGAAACGCAGATGGCGCGTCTGCTCGGTAACACGCCGTTGCAGGTGGAACTGGAACTGATTCACACCAGCACGCATCATTCGCGCAATACGCCCGAAGATCATATGCTGACGTTCTACAAGACCTTTGAGGATATCAAGCATAACAAATACGACGGTATGATCATCACGGGTGCGCCTGTGGAACTGCTGCCCTTTGAGGAAGTGGAATACTGGGACGAGCTGTGCACCATTATGGAATGGAGCAAAACGCACGTTACCAGCACGCTGCACATCTGTTGGGGCGCACAAGCGGCGCTGTATTATCACTACGGTATTGACAAACAACCGCTGGATAAAAAGTTGTTCGGTATTTTCCCGCACACGGTCGAGCATAAACGGTCGATTCTGTTCCGCGGGTTTGACGAGGTATTCAACGTTCCGCAATCGCGCCACACCACGATCCGTCGTGAGGATATTGAGGCGGTGCCGGAACTGAAGATCCTCTCCTCCTCCGAGCAAGCGGGTGTCTATGCCGTGGCTACCAAAAAAGGCCGCCAGATTTTCATCACGGGACATTCGGAATACGATGCGACCACCTTGCGCGACGAGTACGAACGTGACAAGGCGGCAGGGTTGCCGATCGACGTACCGTTCAATTATTTCCCCGATGACGATCCCACGCGCACCCCGCCCGTCACGTGGCGCGGTCACGCAAATCTTCTGTTTTCCAACTGGCTTAACTATTTTGTGTACCAGTCCACTCCGTACGATATTGATAAGATCAACTAATAAAAACCGCGGTAGGCACGTGCCTACCGCGGTTTTTTGTATGGTTTATCGGATCAGTTGTCTTCCGGTTCCCACGTATTGTCGGTGCGACCGCTGTAAATGTCGGTATCGGTATCCTCGTGCGCCTCGGTCGGTTCCTCATCAACTTCGGCAACCTCGTCGGGTTTGCGCAATACGAAGAAGTAGAGCAACGCACCCGCGCCAGCGAGCAACAGAATACCCGCGATCAACAAAACGGTCAAGCGCCACGAAGCACCGCCTGCGCTCTCCTCTGTTTCCTCGCCGAAGCCGATCAGCGTGTATGCTTCGAGAGAATTGATCTTGAGTTCAAACATACCGTTTTTAACGTCGAGTTTCTGCGGTGTCATCAGCTCGTCACCATCCATCACGGTGATGGCAAACGCCGACAGGTTCTTCATTTTCGTGGGGATGGGCAGTTGTACGGTGAAGATCACGTCATCGGGCAACGCCGTTACCGGCACTTCTTTACCGGTGCGAGAGAACATCAAAAGCGACAGATCGAAGGTGAAGATCTGGCGCTGATCCTCGGAATATCCCGAGAACTCCGACACGTTGGAGAGCGCCGACTGTACCATCGCGGGAGTGACCTCCGTGACGGAAGTGCGTACGCTGAGCATCGGGGTGTTACCCGTACGGCCAACCAGTTTCGTATAATCTTCTTCAGACACGAGCAGGCGCGCTTTGTTCAAGAAGTCCTGACGCGTCAAGGCAAAGTTTTCGAGGAGCGCCGTATCGGTCACCGCGTTCACCGCGATCTGATCGTCTTCCACAGCCGTGGTGCTGTTGCCTTTCACGATACCCGTAGTAGATGCCGTGGTACCGGTAGGTGCCGCCGCTTGCTGCTCGGTAGTCGTTTCCTCTGCCGTGGTGGTGGTTTCTCCGCTCACCGTGGTGGTCGTTTCGCCCGCAACCGTTGTGGTGGTTACAGATGCGACAGGGGTTGTTGTTTCCGCCTGACGTGTGATCGTCGTCTTGGCAACCGGATCGTAGATGGCAGTGTCCGTATAGGTTTCGTAACCTTCAAAGCTCGCCGTTTTGCCTTTGTCAACAGTGAAAATCGACTTGTAAATACCTTGGCTGTCCGTTTTGCAGAAACCCGGTTCCTGCATACCTTGCAGCACTAACGCCACTTGATAGCCGACGACCGGCGCTCCCGCCGCATCGACCGCTTTGACCGTCAACGTACCGTCGGCATTAAACGACGCCGTTAACGTGACCGCCACGCGCGGTTTTACCACTCCCGCCGTCGTGGTCGTTCCCTCGGCACTGACACCGACGCCAATCGCTGCCATACTCATCAAAAGCAACGCTGCCAGCAGTACCGCTAATACCTTTTTCATGTACAATTCCTCCTTGCACATAATTTATTGAGTATACCATACCATAAAATCCCGAAAAAGTAAATGTCCCGCCTAAATATTTTGTCCGCACCCCCTTGTAATTTTCGCGAAAATACGCTATACTATAGAAAAGTTGTCCCATTTGGGACACTTTCAACCGTGAGAGGAGGGAAAGTCTATGGGGATTGCTTGTCCGTTGTCCGCGTTTTTTCTGTTTGAGGGGTTGGACGAGGCAGCGTTATGTGCGATTGAACAGCGCTTGGAAGCGCCCGTCACCTACCGTCGCGGGCAGGTCGTGTATAACACGCACACCTTCCGCCGTGCCGTCGGGTTGATCGTGCGCGGAGCGGTGACCGTCCGTTCATCGGGCGAGGTGATCATCAATCATCTGCACGCGGGTGAGATCTTCGGTGTGGCGGCACTGTTCGACCAAGAACAGGAAACGTACGTGACCGAAATCCTCGCAGACGAGGACACCGCCGTGCGGTTTATCCCGCAAGAGTTGATGTCAAGGCTGCTTGCTGACTTTCCCCCGATCGCCGAGCGGTATATTCGGTTTTTGTCCGACCGCGTGCGGTTTCTCAACCGCAAGTTATCGGCGCTTACCATCGGTAATACCGAAAACCGTTTATATCACTATCTGCTCTCCCATCAGGACGAGCGTGGCACCATTCGCTTGCCCGATACGATGACCGAACTGGCAAAAGCCCTTAACATGGGGCGTTCCAGTTTGTATCGCGCGTTGGACACGTTGGTGCGTGAAGGCATCCTTATAAAAGAGGATAAAACCTACCGCATTGCATAGAAAGAAGGAATCTTGTATGAAAAAGCTGTTAGCACTCACACTTGCCGTTTTACTGATCGCCACGATGGCGGTTGGTTGCACTACCGACGAGCCCGCCCAAAAGACGACGGTCAGAATCGGCGCGATCCAAGGTCCGACGGGTATCGGTATGGTACATCTGATGGAAGCGGACAAAAACGCGACC
>JAZQTM010000013.1:0-8262 GCA_045630765.1 Acutalibacteraceae bacterium
CAATGACGGCAACACCTTCGAGAGCGCTTTGCGTACGCGTGAATTCGAGCCGGATGCGCCCAACTTCACCCCTCGCATTTCGGGTGTTTGCTATTACTGCTTCCCGCGTGCTGCTTTTACTTACAAACTGTCCATTCTGAAATCCGCAAACGGCCGTCCCGAAGCGTGTGATCGGTATTTCTACGAATATATGCCCGAAGACGGTATCGGTCATTTCATCCACACCTACAAATGCGACGGCGATCCCATCCCGTCCTTCTACGGTGAGCCGGAAGAAGTCGCATTGCCCAACACCGCCGAGGAACTCGCCGATCTCGTCTGGAACAACTTAAACGAAGATAACAAAGTTTCTCTGTTTGTGCGCTGTGTCCCGCTTAACGGCGACAAGCCCACCGAGATCATCATCAATAAAAACAAGTGAGGAGAAGCATCATGAAAGAATTTGAACTGAAATACGGCTGTAACCCCAACCAAAAACCGTCCCGTATCTATATGCACGACGGCAGCGAGCTGCCGATCGAGATTTTGTGCGGTCGCCCCGGTTATATTAACTTCTTGGATGCTTTCAACTCCTGGCAGCTTGTCAAGGAACTCAAAGAAGCGCTTGGCCTTCCGGCGGTTACCTCGTTTAAGCACGTCAGCCCGACCTCGGCAGCAGTGGGTATCCCGCTGTCGGACACGCTGAAAAAAGCGTGCTTCGTGGATGACATTGAGGGACTCGACGAATCCCCGCTCGCTTGCGCGTATGCCAGAGCGCGCGGCACCGACCGTATGTGCTCGTTTGGTGACTGGGTGGCACTCAGCGACGTGTGTGACGTTACCACCGCGAAAATGATCGCGCGTGAAGTGTCCGACGGTATCATCGCCCCGGGTTATGAGCCGGAAGCGCTGGAAATCCTCAAAACCAAACGCAAAGGCACCTATAATGTTGTCAAAATTGATCCCAACTACGTTCCCGCCGAGCAGGAAACCAAACAGGTTTACGGCATCACCTTCGAGCAAGGTCGCAACAATTTCAAAATCAACCGTGAACTGCTTTCCAATATGGTGTCTGCCAATAAAGACCTGCCCGACAGTGCGGCGCGCGACCTTATCATCGCGCTGATCACGCTCAAATACACTCAATCCAACTCGGTTTGCTATGCCGTTGACGGTCAGGCGATCGGTGTTGGTGCGGGTCAGCAGTCCCGTATTCACTGCACCCGTTTGGCAGGCGGCAAAGCCGATACGTGGTTCTTGCGTCAGCACGAAAAGGTATTAAATCTCCCGTTCAAAGCCGATCTCAAACGTCCTGATCGTGACAACGTCATCGACGGTTACATCAACAAGAACGAAGAAGATGTCTGTGCAGACGGCAACTGGCAAAAATACTTCACCGAGCAACCCGCCCCGCTCACCGATGCGGAAGCCAGAGCGTATCTCGATACGATCGACGGCGTGGCGCTCGGCAGTGATGCGTTCTTCCCGTTTGACGATAACATCGAGCGCGCCTATCGCAGCGGTGTCAAATACATTGCCGAGCCGGGCGGATCGATCCGTGACGACGTGGTTATCGGTTGCTGTGACAAATACGGTATGACCTTGTCGTTTACCGGTATGCGCTTATTCCACCATTGATCTTGCAAGGAGTTTTTGTATGAAAATCATGGTCGTTGGCGGCGGCGGACGCGAGCACGCCATTATCAAAAAATTAAAAGAAAATCCCGCGGTCAGCGAGATTTATGCCCTGCCCGGTAACGGCGGTATGGCAAATGACGCCACGCTGGTCCCGATCGCTGCAAAGGATATTGACGCGATCGTGGACTTCGCCGTGAAAACGGGTATCGATTACGCGGTCGTCGCTCCCGATGATCCGTTGGTACTCGGTGCGGTGGATGCGTTGCAGAAAAAGAACATTCCTTGCTTTGGTCCCGAGGCGAAAGCCGCCATCATCGAAGGCAGCAAGGTGTTTTCCAAAAACTTAATGAAAAAGTACGGTATCCCCACCGCACAATACGAAGTGTTCAACGATATGAAAGCCGCGTTTTCCTATCTGGATACCGCGCCGATCCCCACCGTCATCAAAGCAGACGGCTTGGCACTCGGTAAGGGCGTTATCATCGCGATGACACGCGAGGAAGCCAAAGACGCCGTTCGTTCCATGATGGAAGACAAAGTGTTCGGCAAGAGCGGCGACAACATCGTCATCGAGGAATTTTTAACAGGCCCCGAGGTTAGCGTGTTGTCGTTCACCGACGGCGAAACCGTCGTTCCGATGATCTCGTCGATGGACCATAAACGAGCAGGGGATAACGACACGGGATTGAATACAGGCGGTATGGGTACGGTTGCTCCGAACCCCTATTACACCGCCGACATTGCCGCGCAGTGTATGGAAACCATTTTCCTGCCCACCATTCGCGCTATGAAGGCGGAGGGACGCACGTTTAAGGGTTGCTTGTATTTTGGCTTGATGCTGACGGAAAACGGCCCCAAGGTCATCGAATACAACTGCCGCTTCGGCGATCCCGAAACGCAGGTCGTGTTACCGCTCTTGGAAAGCGATCTCCTTACCGTTATGCAAGCGGTAACGAACGGTACGCTGGCAGATGCGGACGTTACGTTCAGTGACAAGCATGCGTGCTGCGTGATTATGGCATCCAACGGTTATCCGTCGGCATACGAAAAAGGCTACGAGATCACCATTCCCGAAGCAATCGCCAACAACGTTTACGTTGCGGGCGCCAAATTGTCGGACGAAAAATTACTGACCGATGGCGGTCGCGTGCTCGGTGCAACGGCGGTTGCCGAATCGCTCGCCGAAGCAATCAAGGCGTCGTACGCGCTGGTCGATCAGATTCATTTCGATAACAAGTATTACCGCACCGACATCGGTGCACGTGCCATGCAGGCAAAAGTGGAGGGCTAACGATGGTATACAGAGTATTTGTAGAAAAGAAAAAAGAACTCGCGAGCGAGGCAAAAGCTCTGCTCGGTGATGCCCGTACACTGCTTGGCATTACCTCGCTTGATGACGTGCGCGTTATCAACCGCTACGATGCGGAAAACATTACCGAAGAACTGTTTGAGTACGCGAAAAAGACGGTGTTCTCCGAGCCGCAGCTCGATACCGTCAGTGACGAACTGTCGGTAGACGGTGCTACGGTGTTTGCCGTAGAATATCTGCCCGGTCAGTTCGATCAGCGTGCCGATTCCGCGGCGCAGTGTATTCAGATCATCTCCACCGGTGATCGCCCGCTTGTGCGTACCGCAAAAGTGTATGCGCTGTATGGTGCTTTAAGCGAGCAGGAACTCGCCGAAATCAAAAAATATGTTATCAACCCTGTGGAAGCGCGCGAAGCCACCTTGGACAAGCCCGCAACGCTCCATATGGAATATGAACTTCCCACCACCGTCAAAACGCTTGATGGTTTTATTGATCTGGATAGGGAAGGACTTGAGAAATTCGTTGAGGATTACGCTTTGGCAATGGACGGCGACGATATCGCTTTCTGCCAATCCTATTTCCGCAGCGAGAAACGCGATCCTACCATCACCGAGATCCGTATGATCGACACGTACTGGTCGGATCACTGCCGCCACACCACCTTCCTCACCACCATCGACGACGTGGTGTTTGAGGATGCGTTGTTGCAGGCAACCTATGAGGACTACCTCAACACCCGCAAAGAACTTGGCAGAACCAAACCGATCTGCTTAATGGATATTGCGACGTTGGCGGTGCGTTACCTCAAAAAAGAGGGTAAGCTTGAAAAATTGGATGAATCCGAAGAAATCAACGCTTGCACCGTTAAAATTGAAGTAGAAGCTGACGGCAAAAAAGAGCCGTGGCTGCTCCTCTTTAAGAACGAAACCCACAACCATCCGACCGAGATCGAGCCGTTCGGCGGTGCCGCTACCTGTATCGGCGGTGCTATCCGCGATCCCTTGAGTGGTCGTAGTTACGTATATGCTGCAATGCGCGTGACGGGTGCGGCAGATCCGCTCAAACCCGTCAGCGAAACGATCCCCGGAAAATTGCCGCAGCGTAAGATCGTTACCACCGCGGCGGCGGGCTATTCGTCTTACGGTAACCAGATCGGTCTTGCCACCGGTATGGTCGATGAGATCTATCACGACGGCTATGCCGCCAAACGTATGGAAATCGGTGCCGTTATCGCGGCGGCTCCTGCGGAGAATGTCCGCCGTGAGCGTCCCGATCCGGGCGATATCGTGATTTTGCTCGGCGGTGCTACCGGTCGTGACGGCTGCGGCGGTGCTACCGGTTCTTCCAAATCACACACCTCTAAATCGCTTGAAACCTGCGGTGCAGAGGTGCAAAAGGGTAACGCTCCCGAAGAACGCAAACTCCAGCGCTTGTTCCGCAACGGTGAAGCCACCCGTATGATCAAGCGTTGTAACGACTTTGGTGCCGGCGGTGTGTCGGTTGCCATTGGTGAGTTGGCAGACGGTCTGGAAATCGACCTGAATGCCGTACCGAAGAAATACGAAGGCCTCGACGGCACGGAACTGGCTATCAGCGAATCGCAAGAGCGTATGGCGGTAGTCGTGGAAGCGAAAGACGTTGACGCTTTCTTGGCGCTTGCCAAGAGCGAAAACCTCAACGCTTGCCCCGTTGCCGTGGTAAAAGAAGAGCCGCGCCTCGTTATGAAATGGAACGGCAACACCATCGTCGATATCAGCCGCGAATTCTTGAATTCCAACGGTGCCGAAAAGCACGTTGTTATCACCCCCGCTGCTCCCGCGTTGCAGGAAAAGCAGGTGGAGGGCGACTTCGCCGAAGTATACACCAAGATGGCGACGGATCTCAACATCTGTTCCAAACGCGGTCTGTCCGAGCGCTTTGACTCCACCATCGGTGCGGGTACGGTGCTGATGCCGTTTGGCGGCAAACACCAACTTACGCCCATTCAAGCGATGGTACATAAGATCTCCATGGAAGAAAAGCACACCGACGACGTGTCCTTTATGTCGTGGGGCTATAACCCGTTCATCACCGAGCAAAGCCCGTACCACGGCGCGTATTTGGCGGTTGTGGAATCGATTTGCAAGCTCATCGCAACGGGTGCCTCGTTTGAGGACGTGTACTTGACCTTCCAAGAGTACTTTGAACATCCCGGTAAAGACGGCAAACGCTGGGGCAAACCTCTTGCGGCTTTGCTTGGCGCGTTCGCCGCGCAGAAACAACTGGGTATCGGTTCCATCGGCGGTAAAGACTCGCTGAGCGGTACGTTTGAAGATCTCGACGTTCCGCCCACGCTCGTTTCGTTTGCTGTTACCACCGGCAAAACGACCGATGTTATCTCACCCGAATTCAAGTCTGCGGGTCACAAAGTTGTGATGCTGACGCCCGCTTTTGACGAGAATAAATTGCCCGTTACCGCTTCCCTTATGGAACTGTTCGCGAAAGTCACCGAACTGCAACGTGCAGGCAAGGTGTACGCGTGTTATACGCCTACTATGGGCGGCATCGCGGAAGCGATCCTGAAAATGGCAATGGGTAATGCGCTCGGTTTTGCGTACGATCCGTCCCTCAGCATGACCGATATCTTCGATTATCACTACGGCAGCTTCTTGTTGGAAGTCGATGCCGACACCGAGATCGGTCAGCTTATCGGTACCATCACCGAAGACGACCAGATCACCTACGGCGATGACTGCTTGGTGCTTTCGGAACTGGTGGACGTATACGAAAACAAACTTGAAAGCGTTTACAGCTGCAACATTGACCAAGGTGGCAAGAAACTTGTCGCTTTCCAGAACAAGTTCGAATTTACGCAAATTGCCGGCTATTATGTGGCAAAACCGAAAGTGCTCATTCCTGCATTCCCCGGCACCAACTGCGAATACGATTCTGCCAGAGCGATGCGCGATGCGGGAGCCGATCCCGAGATCATTGTCATCAACAACTTGTCGGCAGACGGTATTCAGCGCAGTGTCGAGCACTTCGCTAACCGCTTAAAAGAAGCACAGATGGTGTTCATCCCCGGCGGCTTCTCCGGCGGTGACGAACCGGACGGCAGCGGTAAATTCATTACCGCGTTCTTCCGCAACGCTGCTATCAAAGAAGGCGTCACCGATCTGCTGGATAACCGCGACGGTCTTATGTGCGGTATCTGTAACGGCTTCCAAGCGCTTATCAAATTGGGCTTGGTACCGTACGGTAAGATCATTGATACCGATGAATCTTGCCCGACGTTGACGTTCAACACCATCGCACGTCACCAATCTCGCATTGTGCGCACGCGCATTGCGTCCAACAAATCTCCGTGGTTGTCCAAAATGAAGGTCGGCGACATCGTCAACGTTCCGATCTCCCACGGCGAGGGCCGTTTCTTGGCAGATAAAGCGTTGATAAAAGAACTGGCGAACAACGGTCAGATCGCAACGCAGTACGTAGACCTTGACGGCAGAGCCACCACGGATATCCGTTGCAACCCGAACGATTCCATGTACGCGATCGAAGGTATTACGTCACCTGATGGTCGTGTGTTCGGTAAGATGGGTCACAGCGAGCGTATCGGCAACGGCTTGTATCAGAATGTTCCCGGCAATTACGATATTCGTATGTTTGAGGCGGCGGTCGAGTATTTCCGTTCGTTTAAGGAGTTTGATTGATATGGCATACAAAACCGATATTGAAATCGCCCAAGAATGTCAAATGAAGCACATCACCGAGATTGCCAAAACTGCTCACGTTGATGAGAAATACATTGAGCAGTACGGCAATCACAAAGCCAAGATCGACTTGCGTCTGTTAGATGAAACCGATCGTCCCGACGGTAAATTGGTGCTCGTCACCGCCATTACCCCGACTCCCGCGGGTGAGGGCAAGACCACCACGACCATCGGTTTGGCGGACGGTATGAAACGTATCGGCAAGGACGTCACGGTCGCTCTGCGCGAACCGTCCCTTGGTCCGGTGTTCGGTGTCAAAGGCGGTGCCGCCGGCGGCGGTTACGCACAGGTCGTCCCGATGGAGGATATCAACCTGCATTTCACGGGTGACTTTCACGCCATCGGCGCGGCGAACAACCTGCTTGCTGCGATGTTGGACAACCACATTCAGCAAGGCAACGCGCTTGGCATTGACGTGCGCAAGATCACCTGGAAACGCTGTGTCGATATGAACGATCGTCAACTGCGTTTCGTGGTAGACGGTATGGGCGGCAAAGCCAACGGTGTGCCGCGCGAAGATGGCTTTGACATCACCGTTGCCAGCGAGATTATGGCAGTGCTGTGCTTGTCCTCGTCTATTACCGACTTAAAAGAACGTCTGTCCCGCATCATTGTGGGCTATACCTATGACGATAAACCCGTTACCTGTGGTGAACTCAAAGCCGCAGGCGCAATGACCGCGTTACTGAAAGACGCACTCAAACCCAACTTGGTGCAAACCCTGGAGGGTACGCCTGCGTTCGTACACGGCGGTCCGTTTGCGAACATCGCTCACGGTTGCAACTCGGTGATGGCAACCCGTATGGCACTCAAAATGGGTGACTACACCGTGACCGAAGCGGGCTTTGGCGCCGATCTCGGTGCCGAGAAATTCCTCGATATCAAGTGCCGTATGGCTGGTCTTACCCCGGATGCGGTCGTGGTAGTCGCCACCGTCCGCGCGCTGAAAATGCACGGCGGTCTTGCCAAAACGGAACTGAACACCGAGGATTTGAACGCGCTGGAGAAAGGTATCCCGAACTTGCTCCGCCACGTGTCCAACATCAAGAACGTGTATAAACTGCCCTGCGTGGTTGCGGTCAACCGTTTCCCGACCGATACCGATAAGGAGATCGATTTCATCATTGCAAAATGCAAGGAACTCGGTGTCAATACGGTCCTGTCTACCGTGTGGGCAGAGGGCGGCAAAGGCGGCGAGGCACTCGCCCGTGAGGTCGTTCGTCTGTGCGAAGAGGAGGAAGGTGACTTCACCTTCTCGTATGAACTGGACGGCAGCATTGAAGATAAGATCCGTGCCGTCGTGCAAAAGGTATACGGCGGCAAGGACATCACCGTGATGCCTGCGGCAAAGAAACAGATTCAGCAGCTCACAGATCTCGGCTTTGCTAATTGCCCCGTTTGTATTGCCAAAACGCAGTACAGTTTCTCAGATGATCCCACCAAACTGGGTGCTCCCGAAGATTTCATCGTTACCATCAAAAACGTGAAGATCTCGGCAGGCGCCGGCTTTATCGTCGTGTTGACGGGTGATATTCTCACTATGCCGGGTCTCCCGAAATCTCCCGCCGCCGAACGCATCGACGT
>JAZQTM010000014.1:0-6375 GCA_045630765.1 Acutalibacteraceae bacterium
GTTTGCACACTGCGGGTATCCACCGTACGGCGCTCGATCTGCACGCGGGGCTGCGGCGGGTTCTTCGGTTTCTTTTCCTGCTTGGGTGCGGCGGGTTTTTCTTCCGCGGCAACCGTTTCGGCAGGTTTCTCTTCCGCCTTCGGCTCCTCTGCTTTGGGAGCGGGTGCCGCTTTTGCTTCGCGGCGCTGATCCGCATCGGCAAAATAGGCATCCAAATTCTCTTTGCTATACTTTTGCGTCAAATAATCGAAAACGATGTCCAATTCGTCTTCCTGCAATGCCGTGGCGCTCTTTTTCGGCGTTTCGGAAAACTTCGCGAGCAGAGCAATGATCTCCTTGCTCTGTACGCCGAAATCCTTGGCGACTTCACTGACGCGATATTTAATCATCATATCGAGATTCCTCCTCTTGTGCTGTATTCAGCAATGGGCTGAGTGCCCGAATGAAACCGGCATCGGTCGTGGCAAGCACTGCCACCGGTTTGGTTGCACCGACGGCGCGGGCAACTTCCTCTTTGGTGAGCGGGAGCCGATGGATCGGTTTCTCCCCCGCCGCAAATGTCAGTTGCCGTACAGTACGCGGTGCGGCATCGGCGGTCAACATCAGCAGTACCTGCTTTTCACGGCAAAGCGCCGCCACGGCATCAAAGCCGACCGTTAACCGTCCCGCACGACGACACATACCCAGCAACCCTGCCAGTTTGTCTGCTGTCATCATTTGTGCAGCTCCTCAATTTCCTTGTACAATTCATCGGGAACGCGGCACGCAAACGCTTTTTCCAAACGTCGTGCCTTCCGCGCCGCCGCCAAACACGTGGGGTCGGTACAAACGTATGCACCGCGACCGGCTTTCTTGCCGGTGAGATCCAGCGACAACTCGCCTTCCGGACTCTTGACCACGCGCACCAATTCAGTTTTGGGTTTCATTTCACCGCATCCGGTACATTTGCGAAGCGGTATCCGCTTTTGCTGCATACGATGTCCTCCCTTCGTAATTACTCCTCGTCTTCGCCGTAGAATCCGCTTTCGGGGCGGATATCGATCTTCCAACCGGTCAACTTCGCAGCAAGGCGAGCATTCTGTCCTTTGTTACCGATAGCCAGCGACAACTGCGCATCCGGCACCGTTGCACGGCACGCTTTGGCGCCATCCGGGTCTACTTCCACGCTGACGACCTTGGCAGGTGCAAGCGCCGCGGCAATGAACTTCTCCGGATCTTCGCTATATTCGATAATATCCACTTTTTCGCCGCCGAGTTCTTCCACAATCTCGGCTACGCGAACACCTTTGGCACCGATACACGCGCCGACGGCATCCACGTTTTCGTCGTGAGCAAGCACCGCCAGTTTCGTACGGGAGCCCGCCTCACGGGATACCGCTTTGATCTCGACGGTACCGTCAAAGATCTCAGGCACCTGCATTTCAAACAAGCGCTTGACAAGACCGGGGTGTGTGCGGGAAATCAGCACGCGCGGACCTTTTTCGCCGTCTTTGACGTCTACGACGTATACCTTTACACGCATTCCTTCACGAAGCACTTCCTCGCCAACCTGTTCGGTCTTGGGAAGCACTGCTTCGGATTTGCCGATCTCCACCGTAGCGGCACCGGTCTTGGGATCCACACGGGTAACGAGTGCCGTCACCAATTCTTGATTATGGCGCTGGAACTCCAAGAATTTCTGTCCACGTTCCGCCTCGCGAATACCCTGACGGATCACGTGCTTAGCAGTCTGCGCCGCAATACGACCGAACTGCTTGGTTTCAAGCTTGATCTCGACAACGTCGCCGACCTTTGCCTTTTTGGAATAACGGACGGCTTCCTCGGGAAGCATCTCCTCATCGGGATCCAGCACTTCCTCCACAACCGTCTTGCGCAGTGAAACGGAAAACTCGCCGGTGGACGGTTCCATGATTACTGCGATATTTTCTTTTCCGCCGTAATCCTTTTTCACAGCCAAAACGATTGCCGCGCGGATCTTCTCCAGCAAATATTCACCGTCGATTCCCTTCTCCTTTTGCAGCAATTGCAAAGCCTCAAAAAATTCTGCGTTGTTGTTAGCCATTTTTCCTGATTCCTCCATTGTCCTTTAATCGCTGTTATCGTCATCCCACAAGTCCACGGCGTGTACTGCCGCAACGTCCTTGCGAGAGAATGTCCATTCCTGTTCGTTTTCGTCCTCAATAACGAGAGTATCGTCGGTATGACTGAGCAGCAAACCGACAAATTCGCGCTGACCGTTTTCGTCCGGCCGATATAATTTGACCGTGATCGGCAATTCCAAATACGCCTCGAAATGCTCGGGACGCGTCAATTCGCGCTCAATGCCGGGTGACATAACCTCCAAGCAATACGACTGCGCAATAGGATCCGCCTTGTCCAGCACGGGATTGAGAAGATGCGTCATCTCCACACAATCGTTAATGGTAACGCCTTCTTCTTTGTCAATGATGATCCGCAAAAACCAATCGGCACCCTCCTTGACAAACCGCACGTCCCAGATCGACACACCCGCCTGCTCGGCAAGGGGTTCTGCCAACGCACGACACACGGCAACCACGTTTCCGCCTGATCCGCTTCGTTTTTGTCCAGCCATTCACACACCTCCAAAAGGGTGACAGGACTCGAACCCTGTCACGGTTTCACTCGCCGCCTTTATCCGTGCGGCGTTGCGTTCACTCTTGCAAACAAACACAAAGGAGCGGGTCGCCCCACTCCTTTACTCAACTTCTATCATCGTTAGGTAGTATAGCACGATTGTGATAAAAAATCAAGTCTTTTTTATCGGTGTTTACAAACGCGCGTTTTTATGCTACACTGATACTGCTTTTAATGCGCTTGTAAAGGAGTCAACTGCTTATGCGTACGTTTGTATCCATCTGCCGTGTGTTGGTGTGGACTGTGTTGGTACTTACCACGCTGATCCAGATCGGAGCCATACTCAGCATTTCGCTTGGTGAACGCTTGGTCAACCCGACACTACTCACCGTGGCTACGGCACTGATGTTATTGTCCGTTATCGTCTTTTTTGCCCTGCGGCACGGAAAAGTGTTCCCGCTTATCACCGCTGCTGTAGCGGGAATCTTGTTCATTATTGCCGCCTTGGAACTCAAAGATACGCTCAGCGTCGTCGTAACCGAGCGCGGTCTTGCGGGCATTTCGCTGTGGACCGCTATGTACCGTCATATGTCCCCTGCACTGATCCCGTTTTTGATGCTCCCGATCTTTTGGGACGACTATACCGATCGTCGCGCGGCAAAACTTGCCGAAGCTGATCGGGTCACTCCTACCTTTTTTGAAACAACCGAGGAAGAAGTCGCGCCGATTAAGCAAAAACGCTCAGTTCGTGCGCGCATACGCAAAACGGAGGTCACCGGTGATAGTTCCAACGACATTTGAAGAACGCATGCGCCGCCTGCTCGGGAACGAGTATGCGGCGTTCTTTGACGCGTGGGATCAGCCGCTTACCACCCGCGGCATCCGCGCCAATACACTGAAAATACCCACCCAAGAACTTTGGCAATTACTGCCTTTTGACGTATCCCCCGTTGCCTTTGCAACAGAGGGCGGTATGACGACAGCATCGTTTCGTGCAGGCGCCGATCCGTTGCACCACGCGGGCACCTATTATATGCAAGAACCATCCGCTATGTCGGCGGTTACGGTATTAGCGCCCACCCGAGGCGAACGGGTGTTGGATCTGTGCGCCGCACCCGGCGGCAAATCCACACAGATTGCTGCCGCTTTGCAAGGCGAAGGGTTACTGTGGGCAAACGAATACGTCCCGGCCCGCGCCCGCATTTTACTGCAAAACTTGGAACGTCTTGGTGTGCGTAACAGTGTAACTTCCTGCGGTGACACCGCACGAATTGCCGACGCACTGCCCGGTTGGTTTGATGCGGTGCTTGCCGACGTTCCTTGTTCGGGGGAAGGTATGTTCCGCAAGGAACCCGAGGCCATTCCCGAGTGGAGCGAGGACACCGTCCGTCTGTGTGCCGAACGCAGCCGTGAGATTTTAGATAACGCGGCGCGCTGTGTCCGCCCGGGCGGCAGACTGGTCATTTCCACTTGCACGTTTGCGCCGGAGGAAAACGAGTGTGCGGTGATCCGCTTTTTACACGATCATCCCGATTTTACTTTGCAAACGATTGAGGCACCGTTCGGTCGATCGGCGTTTGACACCGATCATATTCTGCCTTTTTTAGATCTCGAACTGCATACCTTTGCCAAAACGGTCGACACCACCCGTTGCCGTCGTATTTTTCCGTGTGACGGTGGCGAGGGACATTTCATTGCCTTGCTTCATCGCGAGGGGAATGGTACCGCTGCCGTTACACCGTTTGCACCCCCGCGCAACGACACGGCGACATCACTGGCAAAAACGTTGTACAACGATTGCTTTACCGATACGCCGAACGGCACCTTTGCTACCTTCGGCAACACGGTGCATCTGTTGCCTCCGTTATTCCCCGCCGTACGAGGTGTCAACGTGCTGAACGCCGGTGTGGCGGTCGCGGAATTATGCGGCGAACGCACACTGCGTGCCGAACCGTGCCACGCGGTATTTCAATCAGCCGCATCGACGTCCTGCCGCCGTTTGCTGAATCTTGAACTCTCCGATCCGCGCCTTTCAGCATTTTTACGCGGCGAAGAAATCAACACCGATACGCCCGCCGGATTTAACGGTGTGGCGGTACACGGTATTCTCACCGGTTTCGGTAAAGTATCCGGTTCAAAACTCAAAAATCGCTACCCAAAAGCCCTTCGTTTAATAAAATAAAGTTATTGCCATTCCCTGTTTTATTTGTTATACTGAATACAAATCTTTAGATTGGTAAAGGAGTCTTTGACGATGGCAACCTATTATTTAGCCGTGGATATCGGCGCCTCGAGCGGCCGTCATATCTTGGCACATTTGGAAAACGGCAAAATCGTATTGGAAGAAATGCATCGCTTTGAGAATAAGCTGGTTGAGAAAAACGGTCATCTCTGCTGGGATACCGAGCACCTCTTCGGTGGTATTCTCGAGGGTATGAAAAAATGCGCCGCCGCAGGCAAGATCCCGCTGTCAATGGGTATCGACACGTGGGGTGTTGACTTCGTGTTGCTGGATAAACAAGGCAATATGATCGGTGATCCCGTTGCATACCGCGACAGCCGCACCGATGGAATGGACGCCCTCGTATCGGAATACATCTCCGAACAGGATCTGTATGCTATCGCCGGCACGCAAAAGCAGATGTTTAACACCATTTATCAGTTGATGAGTGTCAAGCAGACCGATCCGTCCGCTTTTGATCGCGCGGAGTATTTCCTGATGCCTCCCGAATATTATAACTATCTGTTGACCGGCAAAGCCGTCAACGAATATACCATAGCGAGCACCTCCAACCTCGTCAATGCCGAAACCAAACAGTGGGACGTTGAACTGCTGGATAAGTTGGGTTTCCCCCGCCACTTGTTCCGCGAGCTTAAAACCCCCGGTGAGGTTGTTGGTGACTTGACGGATGAGATCGCCGCGAAAGTCGGCTTTAACTGCAAAGTGGTACTGCCCGCCACGCACGACACCGGCTCGGCAGTGGCAGCCGTTCCCGCAAACGATGACGATTTCCTGTACATCAGCTCCGGCACTTGGTCGCTGCTTGGTGTGGAAATGATGACTCCCAACTGCACCGAAGCGAGCCGCCAGCTCAACTTCACCAATGAGGGCGGTGTCAACTATCGCTTCCGCTACCTCAAAAACATCATGGGATTGTGGATGCTGCAATCCGTCAAGCGCGAACTGAACAATCAGTACGGCTTCGGCGAGATCAGCGATATGGCGCGTGCCGCCGAGATCACGTCGGTCGTCGATGTGGACGATATGCGTTTCCTCGCTCCCAAGAGCATGATCGATATGGTCAAGACCGTGTGTGCCGAAACCAATCAAGCGGTTCCGCAAACGATCGGTGAGGTCGCAAAGGTTATTTATTTGAGCTTGTCGGCCTGCTACGGTAAGGCTGTTCGCGGTTTGGAAGAGATCACCGGCCGCACCTATTCCCGCCTGCACATTGTCGGCGGCGGTTGCCAGGACGGCTACTTGAATGAACTGACCGCCGAATCCACCGGCAAAGCCGTGTACGCCGGTCCCATTGAGGCGACCGCGCTCGGTAATCTGCTCGTCCAGATGCTGGCAAACGGCGAGTTTACTTCCCTTGAAGAAGGTCGTACCGCCATTGCGAATTCCTTTGACGTAAAACCGGTATAATCACAAAACAAAAAACGGAGGTAAAATAAAATGACTTCAAAAAGAATCGGAAACCTTGAGAGAGTGCTTATAAGCGAGTGTGTAAGCAAAACGCCCGACTTTGGAACCATCGCACGACTTTTTGAAATGGG
>JAZQTM010000015.1:0-3310 GCA_045630765.1 Acutalibacteraceae bacterium
GGTTATGCGCTGGTGCGTATTGCGCTGATTGGTGGCGGTAATGGCGGCTCTGGCGGTTACGACGGTGCAGAGGGCGCTTACAAGTGCAAGGGAACATCCATTTGGGACCCCGGAGAGCCCGGTGGCGAAGTATCGCGGCAGACCGATATAATCATCGAAGGTTACGACGCGATGTTTTACTGCGGGTACGCAAACCAAGAACAGCGTACGCCCGCTGGTGGAGCGGCTGGCAGTCCCGGTACACAGGGCAAAGTATACGTCATTGAGCGCAAAGTCCAACCCGGTGAAGTCATTACCTTTACCATCGGCGCTGGTGGCTCTGGCGGCGCGAGAAACGGCGGCGCTGGCTCTGCTGGTACGGCAACGAGCGTATCTAGCACAAACATTGGCCCTGCATCCTCCGCAGACGGACTTGTGACGCAAGGGTACTTTGACCCGTTCAACGGGGACGTTCTTGCGTTTGCTGGCATTGCTGGTATTCGCGGTGGTAATGGTGGGCGTACTGACACCATAAACTTCTACGGCAACCAAGGCGGCAACGGTTTAAGCGGAGAATCTATTGCTGGATATGCTGGCGGTAGCGGCGGTATTGGGCAGAACTTTGATTATGCCACAGGCCAAATCGCGGGAACTGTAAACAACAAAGCATCTGGCGGTGGCGGCGGCGGTGCGGCCTTTGGAGCAGTCGGTGGCGCTGGCGGCGCAACAACTGTAATGTGGAACGGCGGGCGAAAGACGCTTGTTTCTGGCGCTGGCGGTAATGGCGCTAATGCTGTAGCACATCCGAAACCTACCTATGGCTGCGGTGGCGGTGGCGGTAACGGCGGCGGTGCTGGCGGTAACTGCGGTGGCGTGGCTGGATATGTAACCGATTACTATCAAACAGTCCAGTACAAGCACGTCGGCGGCGCTGCCGGTAAAGGCTCCGTTGGTGGAGCTGGCGGCGATGGAATAGGCATCATTTATTGGTGAGGTGATCATATGGCTGGCGAAAAAGTTAGACTGACACATACAGGGTCGCAGATTGACGCGGGCATTGACGCGGCCTTGAATCCTGATACTGTGCCGGAGGCAGATAGCGACGCACTTATCACCTCCGATGCGGTTGCAAAGGTGCAACAGGGATTTGCACCGATTGAAACGGCAGCAACGGCGGCTAATGCGTATGCCATCGGTGATTTGTTGGTATGGGGTGGCGTCCTTTACAAGGCCAAAACCGCAATCGCGGTGAGCGACAGCTTCACCGTCGGCACGAACATTGAAACGACCACCGTTGCGGACAAGCTGAACAACATCGACACGGAAATCACGCCGGACACCGATACGACAATCAACGGGCTTTTGAAGGGCAACGGCAGCAAAGTCGCTCAGGCTGTTGGTGATACGGACTATGCGACACCCGCTGCCGTAACCGCTACGCGGCAAATGCTGGCACCTATCCTCGCCGATCCGGCGGGACAGGCCGTCAGCGCCGGTGATTACTTCATCTACAATGGCGTTTTGCGTAAAGCCCTACAAGCTATTACGTCCGCTATGACGGCGGCAACCTTCACCGGGGCGACATATAGTGAAGCTGTTTCCAATGGTGGCTTGAATGCACTAAAGTCCGCCTTGCTTTGGACAAATACAAATCCGTCAGCTATTTTTGCGGAGACTAAAATTTCTTTAGACCTAACAAGGTATCGCTTCATCTTGATTTGTTTTAACAGGTCGGCAGGGAACGTAGCACAGGCAGGTTCCTTTATTTTTAGAAACATAATATCGGATAGCAATATTGTTTTAAGCGGGGGCAATACAATTAGGTTTCGTGAAGTTTCCATACTTAGTGATGGGATAAAAATAAAGAATGCTTATGATATCACGACTTATGGAACATGGGCATCAACGGCATCAAATAATTTATTAATCCCAACCGAAATTTATGGAATGCCCTAAATAAGCACTTTAACACACTTCAACCAATGAAATTATAGGAGGATAAAAACATGGTTAGAGCAATCTATATTACTTATGCGTTCATCGTGGACGAAAACGGAACGTGGAACAATCTTACGGGTTATCCGAAATCCCGTGACAGCAAGACGCTGGACAATGACCTCGATGTAACGCTTGCCCGTGCCAACAAAGATAATGCCGACGCATGGGGCAACATCAACAACACCGATACCCGGCAGATTGGCACCGTGTTCACCGTGGACGTTTCGGGCATGATGGTTATTCCTCCGAAGTCCCGTGGCGCTCTTGCCGAGCTGCCTGATCCTGAGCCGGAGCCGGAGGACGAGCCTGTCGAGGCTGAGGCTGAATAAAAAAGCGGGACGATTATTCGTCCCGCTCCCATTTTATGATCTCACTCGGCTGGCAATCCAAAAGCTCACAGATTTTGTTGATCGTTTCCGTTGTCACCGAGCGGCCTTGCCGCAAGCGCGTCAACACGCTTTCAGGCAGTACACCTTCTTTCCGCAGCCGGTACGCCGTCCAACCACGGGCGGCTAGCTTTGGCAGAATATCAAGATAAACAATCGTAATCAATCCCTCCTTCAAAACGATGTTATCACAGCTCACCTCCGTTAGTCAACACTTTTTTAGGTGTTGACATATACACCTATCTAGGTGTATTATATTCAGCGGAGGTGGTTGTAATGTCTATTACGGCAAAGCAGTATTTGATTAAGGCCGTCGGTGCGGAGCTATACAATCAACTGACCGCATCAGATTTGGAGGCCGTGCAAGACAAGCTGAATGACGTCCTGTCAATGTTTGAGGTTGAAACCGTCCCTGATGGAAAGCGGGACGCGGAAAGTGATGATTTCCTCGACGCATTTATCGCGGCAAAACGCATCGAAGGCCGCTCGGAAAAGACGTTGACATTATACCGTTATCGCATCAATCGTTTTTTAACGGCAGTCAATGTGCCTATTCGTCGCATCACCGTTTTTCATCTTCGCAAATACCTAATGGATGAAAAGGAAAAGGGGATCGCGGATAAAACGCTGGCGGGGATGCGGAGTATCTTTTGCAGCTTTTTCGGGTGGTTACACAACGAGGGGCTTTTGCCCGCCAATCCCTGTGCTAACCTGTCGCCGATCAAATGTGCAAAGATCGTGCGCCTCCCATATTCCGAGGTGGATTTGGAAAAGCTGCGTGAAGCCTGTGAAGGCAACCGAAACAAAGCAATCATGTCGTTTTTACTCGCTACCGGGTGCCGCGTCAGCGAAATGTGCGGTCTAAACCGTGATGCAATCAATTTCGAGCGCGGCGAGGCTATTGTCATGGGAAAAGGCGCGAAAGAGCGCACGGTGTTTTTGACCGA
>JAZQTM010000016.1:0-9123 GCA_045630765.1 Acutalibacteraceae bacterium
TTTCATAACGAATTCACGGATGGGGGTGGGGTCAATACCACGATAATAAACCTGTACGTCGGGCACCTGTTTCATCTGCTCAACGTCGCGGATGCCGCCCCAAATAACGCCACCGCCCGTTTTGGTTTTCGCCTTGATGGCGGTGGTAAGGTTTCCGCCAAGGAAGGTGCCTTTGTAGATCTTATCGTACATATCGGCAACCACAACGTCACCCTCGACAAGTGAGTCAATTACCCATTGGTTATAGTTGCCTTTGCGTCCTTCGTTTTTACCGACCTCAAACATTACGTCGTGCAGGTCGGGGCGGGTAGGTACAAACGTTGCGGTGACCGCACGACCGATCAGCTTTCTGCCATCGTCGTGAAGTGTTTTAAGATCACCCTCAAATTGGCTTTCGTAACCTTTCAGGAAAATTGGCTTCCAAAGTTCCTCCAAAGTCATCTTATACATTTCGTCGATGTACTTTTGCGGTACCTTCGGACGACCGTCCTCAAAACGTTCACCTTTCCAAAGGGGGGTTAAGGCGATGATTTCTTCGCGGTTGTTTAATTTCATATCCGACACCTCTTTTTTTATTCCACCGTGATAAGATACACGGCATTGGCGGTCAAAGTGAGTGAGAGCTCGTTGCTGTCTGCAACGTATTGAGAAAGGGTTTTTAACCGTCCTTCTTCACGGAGTTGAGCGATCTGATCGTCGCTCGGCGTTTCGATCTCCATTTTCTGGTACAAGCGGTAAGGATTGGTGTGTTCTTTATCAATACACCACACCGTAACGGTTTTGCCGATAACATTCTCGGCAAAGGATAGGGTTTCTTGTTTTGTGGGGAGATCTTCCTCAAAACTGTCTGTGGAATAGGTGAGCAGGATCGCCGCTTTGTTTGCATCCGTTTTGGTTGGGATGACAAATAGATTTTCAGTGTCTGCTTTGTACTCCAGCAGATCGTTTCCTAATTTAGACGCCAGAATATAGGCGCTGTAAATTGGCTTTTGGATAAAGTTCAGAGTGAAGAAATTGCGAAATCCCGAAAAATCCTCGATCATTTCGTGCTGTCCCGAAAGGCAGATACACATTTTATCGACCGTGTAGTCCGCGTGTATAAATTCATAAATCATTCTCACGAAATAGGCAGAGAAGATTTCGTTTTCGCGCACCATCAGGTCGGGACATTCTTCGCGGTTATGGTATCCGGCAGCAGACATACCCCATTCATCAAGCAAGAGCGGCGTATCACCAAAACCGTGTGTGTTGATGATTTCCACATATTTTTGTTGTTTGTCGAGTGTGTTGTTGATGTCGATACGCTCGCGCTTTTCTCTCAACGAAATGGGGTTTGTTCCGTAATTGTGAAGGGAGATGTAATCCAGTTTCAATTTCTTTTCGCGTACAAAATCCAGAAAGGCGCCCAAAAACTCTTTGGTGTATGCCAAGGCGGGACCACCGATGGGGATCTCGTCGGACACGCGGCGGATTCCCTTTTCAAATGCCTCATACAGTTTGCAGTACGCGGGAAACCGATAAGTCATCGTGTTTTCCACTTCACTGCTGTATTGGGAGAAGAAGAAGCAGCTTATATCCGGCTCGTTAAAGCATTGCATACGCCATTTAGACACTTTTTCAATGCCGTAACGTTCTACTAAGTGTTTGGTGTACTCATAACAGACTTCTTCCCACAACGCACTGTCACGCGGGGGAGCGGAGTTCCACATTTTTCCTTTGTAACGCGTTTTGTTTTTGGAAACGCTGCACTTGTTGTCGTTATTCTCGGCAATACAGTCGGGCATACCGCCGTATGCGACTAACACATTATACCCTTTTTCAATCAAATAGTCAAGGCGCAAGTCGCTTAAACGGAAATCGTAGCAAAGGTTGCCGTTTTCATCAAGATAGACAATATCCTCGAGCATTGCATAAATGCGAACGAGTTGGACGGCGCCGTCATCCGCCATACGATCCAAAATACGTTTGCCCCAGGGGTCCTCTACCGCGTCGGTGGGGTGGAACAAACAATGGTTCCAAAAGTTTGGCTGCTTTTTAAGCACTTGTTTTTGAATTTGAATCATCGTACGTACCCCTTTTAAGAAAACTTTAATTGACTGTAATGCTTGATCGTATCTACGCGACGGCGAAGAGTACGCGCATCCACACGTTCTACGTCATCACCGCAGTTTTTGAATGCGCCTTCACACCAGTCGGTGCGATAAAACGTAAGTTCAACGGTTACGGGTTCATCAATTTTGTAAGGTTCAACCGCCTGATAATTGGCAAGCGCCTCTTTTACCGTGGAAATCAGAATTTCATCTGCGTTCGCGTAATCGGTTGCTACGTTGCGCTCAGTTGCCCATTTTACGGCACCTGTATAGATTGTCGGGATGTATTCACGAGCTTGTTTACAAGCCGCTTCATCGCCGATGCACGCGACAACGGGTACGTTGTATGCACCACAGATAAGCGCGTGAATGGACAATTCGCTCATTTCCGCCCCGTTTACACGGTGCGAAAAAAAGATTTTCGAACTCAATGTGTGATCCAAAAAGCCGCCGATCGTGCCGGCTCGTGCGTGTGCACCAAGCTCAATTTGACAGTCGATCATACCTTCGCTGAGCAACGTTTCCCATTCAAGAATGGTTACCTTTTTCGCACGGGCATCCACCATATTCTCATAAACGTTACCGCCACCCGCGTGACCGTCTAAATAGTACACGGTATCGGCACCCGCTTCAAACGCGGTATTCACGGCAAGGTTAATGCTGTGCGTGAGCGCTTCACGCGTTTTTTCGTACAGAGGGGAAGAGCGGTCCATCTGATCGATGCGGGTGACACCTGCAACGCCTTCCACGTCCGTTAACAGCATAACTTTCATAGAGATTCTCCTTACGCTTCGCAAGCTTCAAGAATGCCTTTCAAATAACCAATAGCAAACAGCCGTCCCATTGCATCATAGCCGGGAAGTGTGGATACCTCTCCCGCCATTGTCGGCACGTGATCAACACGAATGGGAACGTTTACACCGTATTGCTTGTATACTTTCATAATGGCTGCCATATCAATAGCACCGTTATCGTGGAACGTTTCGCGGAAGTGAGTGGGTGTGCCCATCGTATTCCGAAAATGTACCAGATAGATCTTATCCGCAAATTCACGGATCGTATCGTTGACGTCTTCACCCATGATAAAGAAATTCGCCTGACACATGGTAAGGCCTAAGCTATCGCTGTTGACAATCCCCGATACGGCACGGCGGATGTTCTCGCGGGAGATCATAATGCGCTCCACGTCGCCGAGGCGCGGCACGGGCGGATCATCAGGATGAAGCGCCAGCTTAACACCGTATTTCTCGGCGTGGGGGATGACAGCTTTAACGAAATACGTATAATTATCCCACAACTCATCAGCGGTGATTTTTGCACCTGTCGGCTTGAAATCCGCCATCTTAAACTCGGTGACGCGTGCGCCGCCTCTTTCGATAAAATCGGAGGCAGTGCGAAGCCAACCGATATGCGCCATCCAGTTGAAACAAATGGTATCGATGCCGAGTGACTGCATGATGGGGAACATTTTGATAACTTTTTCGATGCACTCGTCGCGTTTGGTATCACCCGCTTTGATATGATCGTGCAGCTCGTTGGGCATCGGCTCGATCACAAGAGGTGTAATACCAAAATCGGTAAAGCGTTTATGTACGGTTGCCCAGTGAGCGGGATCGGTCAGATCAAAAGCCGCGTCCTCGGGTAAGCGAATGACACCGTGCTTTACGCCCGATTGTACGGCGAAATCCCACGTGGCATCGCGTACACTTCTGAAATAATCGGTTAAAATCATGGCTTACACTCCGCTTAAGGTCAAAAATCCGCCGTCAACGGGAACAGTGATACCGGTAACAAAGCCGGACGCCTCATCGTTGAGCAACCATTTGACACAACCGACCAGATCGGATGCTTCACCGAAACGACCCATCGCAGTATGTCCGATTACCTGTTCACCGCGTTTGGTTAAGCCGTCTTCAACAGTACCAAGGTAAGTTTTGCTCCGCTCATTGACCATAAAGCCGGGTGCAATGGCATTGATGCGAATGTTTGCAGGTGCGTAATATGCAGCAAAGGATTGTGTTAAATTGGATACTGCCGCTTTACTCATAGCATAAGCAAAGCACCGCGTCAGCGGGCAATACGTGTTCATCGATGCAAAATTGATAATTGAGCCGCCACCCTTTTTGATCATTTGCTTGGCAAATTCCATAATGGGGTAAACGGTGCCCATTGTGTTGATGTTCAAAACACTTTCAAAAGCATCCATATCGATATCATACAAGCCACGCTGACCTTCCGGCAGTTCGCCCGTCAACTCGCGGGGATCGTACTTTGTGATAGTGGGCATCGCTTTGACGTTGTTCCCGCCGGCACCGTTGACAAGGTAGTCGCAGCCGCCTGCTTCTTCTACGGCTTTGGCAAGGTCAGCGACAGACTGACGATCCGTCACATCGCACGCAAAGATCTCGGCGGGCACACCGCCTTTAGCCGCAATTTTCTCGGCGGTCGCGGTCAGTTTTTCTGCGGTTCTGCCGACCAAAAAGACTTTTGCACCCTCCAAAGCCAACTGAATGGCGATTTCCGAACAAAGTGTACCGCCGGCGCCGGTAACAACGGCGATCTTATTGTCAAATAAACGTGTCATATCCATTCTCCTCACACAATTTTATCTTTTGCATTTTGATAACTGATTTTTCTGACGATATCGCATTGGATATCAAAGGGGAGTTCCCAATCGCCCGTTTGGTTTTGCTCGTCCAACCATGAGCAGAGCAGTCTGCGGAAGTAGTCGTGACGGGTAAACGACAAAATGCTGCGCGAGTCGGTGGTCATACCAATGAACTGTGACAGCACACCAAAAGAGGCAATGCACGAAAGCGTGTTTTGAATGCCGAATGTGTGATCACACCACCACCAGGCAGGCCCCAATTGCACTTTGGAAGGTACACCATCCTCAGCAAACGAACCTTGCATCACCGAAAGCGGTGCTTGGTCGCTCATGTTCAAGGGGAATAACACGGTATCCGGTAATCCGTTTTCACGTTCCATATCCCCTAAAAGATCGCACAACGCGGAAATGGGGAAGCCCTCACCAACGGCGGCGTAGCCACCGGCAGGACCTGCCAAACGAGCCAGACGTGTACTGGTCTTTCTCTTGGCGCCGAGATGTAAAAGCAACGTCCAACCACGTTTTGCGTATTCCGTGCCTAACCGCGTGAGAATGGCTTGCTTTTTGCCGTCGGTATCGGTTTCAAAGAAACCGGAATCAAAAGAATGATCGGCAAAGCGACATCCCGCGTTGACAAAGCGGTCCAACAACACACCAACAGCTTCTATATAGCTTTCCGTATCGTTGATATCCATGCAGGTTTGCGCTTTTAATGCGGTAAGAAGTGACTCGTTTGGCGAAAGCAGATTATCACCGCGCAGCGAAGGCGCAACACTCGTTCCGTCAAACATTGAAAGATCATCCGTCAGTTCGGCAACAGGCGACTGATATTCTACGGAAAAGCGTGAAAGAATACCCGAAGCGGAAAATTCGGGAGAGCTCAATTTTTCGTTTGCCTCATCCCAAATGCGTTTGGCGGTTGCTTTGCTCGGTGTTTCTTTGATGCCGAATATCTGTAACAATTCCATGCGCGACCAGTCGTATACGGGGTTTCCCGCAAGATACGGAAAAACGGTACAGTATTGTTCAAATTTTTCGTAAGGATCCGCGTCTCCCGTGATCAACTGCTCGGGTACACCGTTGATGCGCATCAAACGGTGCTTGTACGGATCGGGCGCCAGCCACAGTGCCGAAAGATCCTCAAATCGTCTGTCGTTGGCAATGTCGGCTACGACAATGTGATTATGAAAATCAATGATCGGCAGATCCTGTGCCGCTTCGCGGTAAAGGCGTTCGGCGTTTTTTGTTTTGAGCAAGTAAGCAGAGTTCATACGATATCTCAACTTTCTCTTTTTTATGAAATTATTGTATCATAATTTCAATAAGGTAACAAGCATCAAAACGGTAATTTTTAACACAATTTGAGCATTTTTGTTGCTTTTTTCACATGCGAATGATACAATGAGCGCGAGGTGATAATGTGAAATATTGGCACTATCCTCAAAAGCCGATGTTTACCGTGCAAAAGATTGATGTTCAGCGGGTGTCCAGACCGAAAGGATATAAGCACGCCTTCAAATACGGACGCGCCAAGCACGGTTTCATTTATGTCGTCAGCGGTATGATGCGCAACAGTTTCAGCGATGCCAGAACGAAGATCGACGTAAAGGCCGGGGAACTCATCTTTATACCTAAAGGTACCGTTTATACGGGTGAATACCTTGAGGATAATACGCAGATCGAGATCATACAGTTCAACGTTGTGAGCGGAGAACTTCCGGAGTATTTGTCACAACCGATCAAGTTGACTTTCCCGAATGTTCGAGAATGTATGAGTGCTTTTTTCCGTTTTGAGGAAAATCACAATTCGGATCATTCGTTTTATTATCTTTCTGCCATGTATCACTTTCTTTGGCAGTTGGATGAAAACCACTACAAGATGCCGAAAAAATATAAAAAATTGCAACCGGCACTGTCCGAGTTAAGTGAACGTTGGCACGAAAATCAATCGGTTTTGTACTACGCAAGTTTATGTAATATGAGTGAAGCAAATTTCCGTCGGCTGTTCCATGAGTATACGGAAAAAACACCTATCGAATACCGAAACGAGTTGCGCCTTGTCAATGCGCGGGCTCGTTTGCGGAGCGGGGAATATACCGTGACGGAGACGGCGGAATCTTGTGGGTTTGATAACCTGTCCTACTTTATCCGCTCCTATAAAAAGCGTTTTGGGTGTACACCGAAAAAGCAATGATACACCCCGCATTTAACAAGAAAGACGAGGTACACAATATGGATTATGTCAATTACGGCGATTATGAGTTGTTGTATGATAGGGAACAGCGTCAATTTGATATTCTTTATCAAAAACAGCCCATCCTGCAGTCAGTGCGGTTGAGTGATGTGTGTTTGAACGGTGAAAAAATTGCCAATATCGCCGACTTTACCGTGTGCGGAGTGAAGCTTAACCAGTCGTTGAGAGAGAGCGCTTTTGCGATGGAACTTACCTTCAAGCGAACGAACGACGATGAAGAGGCGCTTGTGTTTACCGCGTTTGTAAAGCCAACGGGTGTGTGCTTGAAAACCGAACGGTACGACGTACACGTCAGCGGTACGGTGTGTCGTGGTTCTGCTGATATTGGTGACGTATTTCCTATGTGCCTGACGCGTGAGGTATCCGATGTACGCGCGGCGGTGGGGGAGGCGATTACGAACGTTGATCACGTCCTGTATAATAAAAAGACCGATACGGCAATCGTCGTCGGTCAGTCGCGCCGCACCGTATTGGCGTATGACGGTGAACGTAACACGTATACGTTTACAATGCCCGTGTATGCGGGAGAAGCACGTGACGCGGCGGAAATTTCCGTGCGTACGCACGTGCTGGCGGAGCAATATCACGTGCCCTTTTCCCCCTACAACCGAAACGCTACGTTTTCGACGCCGCCCATTGGTTGGATGACGTGGTATGCGGTGAAATTTGATGCGAGCGAGGAAACCGTACTCAAAAATGCGCGGTGGCAAGCGGAGAATCTCAAAGACTACGGCGCTAACACCGTATGGGTGGATTGGGAATGGTATCACGAAGCGTTTCCCGGTGACCGAACCGACGGTGTCAATTCCCTGAAACCCGATCCCAAAAAATATCCAAACGGGTTAAAGTATTTAGCGGATGAAATCCGTTCGCTGGGGATGATCCCCTCTTTGTGGATCGGATTTACCAATGAACCTGCCAAAAATGAATTTATTGAACAATACCCCGATATGGTGCTGGCGGACAGTACGCAATGGTGCGGCCGTTATTTCTATGATTTTACCAATCCACACTACCTTAACGACTATTTGCCGACCGCTGTCGCTAATGTGCAGAAATGGGGATACGAAGCGGTCAAATTTGATACGCTCCCGACCGCTATCTATATGCATAATGCGTATCACGAAAAAATGTGCGACCAAACAGTTACTGTTCAAGAAGCCTATCGCAATATGATAAAGAAAACGCGGCAGTTGTTGGGAGAAAACGTGTATATGTTGTCGTGCGCGGGCGTTAATAACGCGTCGGTCCTTTGGGCTTCAGACGTGTTCGATGCGGCTCGCGTGGGTGATGATATTTTCACGTGGGAGGAACATCTGAAAAACCTTCGCCGCATCCAGGAGTTTTATCCGCTACATACGATCCAAATGCACGTTGATCCCGATAACGTCGTATTACGCAGTGAATTCAATACGTATGAGCAAGCCAAGGCACGTGCCACCATCGTGTCATTACTCGGTTTACCGATGACGTTCGGCGATGAGTTTGAAGTACTTTCGGAAGATCGCGTCGATCTGTTGAAACGGACGCTGCCGATTTTGGATATTCATCCGATGGATCTGCGCGCACCGAATTTTAACAAAGAAAACCTTCTCATCAATCTTTGCATCGCCAAGCCCTTCGAAAGTTATCAGGTGGCGGGTGTCTACAACTTGACAGAAACGGATACGGAACGTACGCTTTCCCTTTCCGATGACCTGCACTTGTTTGACGAAGCATACCTGGTTTACGATTATTTCCGTGACTGCTTTTTGGGAATGGTTACCGACACGATTAAGCTTGATCTGAAGGCGTGTGAAGGTCGTATTCTGTCCTTGCGCCCGTACCGCGGTGTACCGCAGATCATCAGCACTTCCCGCCATATAACCCAGGGTGCGGCAGAACTAACAAGCCTTTCTTTTGAAAATAACACGCTTTCTTTCACGGCGGAGTTAGTGCAAAACGATTCCTACACCGTGACACTCTACGTGCCGGACGGCTATCACCTTGCAGAACAAAACGGCTTTGAAAGCTATACCAAGCAAGAGAACCTATTGCGCTTTACCGTCCTGCCGCAGCAGACAACGTCGTATTCGTTCAAAGTGATTTTTGAAAAAGACTAAAATTCACAGGAATAATAAAGCGGCGCCCCCAACCAGGGGGGCCCGCTTGTTTTGTTGCGGGGACAGGAC
>JAZQTM010000017.1:0-6544 GCA_045630765.1 Acutalibacteraceae bacterium
TCCTTGGCTCACAGAAACGACATGGCTACGATCCGACTTCTGTTGTGCGATGAGGTCAACGACGTGACGGCCTCTTTGGTTGTGGCGCAGTTGCTGTATCTGGAGGGGCAGGATCCCGACAAGGACATTCATCTGTATATCAACAGCCCCGGTGGTTCGATTTCCGCGGGTATGGCAATTTATGATACGATGCAGTTTATCAAGTGTGACGTATCCACCATCTGCATCGGCATGGCTGCCAGTATGGGTTCTTTCTTGCTGGCTGCCGGCGCAAAGGGTAAGCGCTTGGCGCTTCCCAACAGTGAGATCATGATTCACCAACCGCTTGGTGGCGCCAAAGGTCAAGCAAGTGACATTAAGATTCAAGCGGAACACATTTTGTTTATCCGCAATCGCATGAACACCTTGCTGTCCGAAATGACCGGTCAACCACTCGATGTGATTGAGAAGGATACCGACCGCGATAATTGGATGACTGCCGAGGATGCCGTGAAATACGGCTTGATCGACAAAGTGATCGAAAAGAGGATTTAACGCATGCCCAAAAATGAGGATAACCGTACTGTCTGCTGTTCCTTTTGCGGAAAAGCACAAGACGAGGTCTATCGTCTGATTGCCGGCTCCGGTGTGTATATTTGCAACGAATGCGTGGAGCTGTGTAGCGATATTTTGGAGGATGGAACCCATTTTTCCAAGAAACGCGCGCAGGATGCGGAAGGTTCCTTTGTGTTACCGACACCGAAGGAGATTAAAAAGTCGTTGGATGATTACGTCATCGGTCAAGATGCTGCAAAGGTCGCCTTATCGGTTGCGGTTTACAACCATTACAAGCGTATTTATTGCGGTAACGATTTAGATGTTGAGATCGGCAAGAGCAACGTGTTGTTGCTCGGACCGACCGGTGTCGGTAAAACAGCATTGGCGCAAACGCTTGCCAAAACGTTGAACGTCCCGTTTGCCATTGCGGATGCCACGACCTTGACGGAGGCCGGCTACGTCGGTGAAGACGTCGAGAACATTCTGCTTCGCTTGATTCAAGCGGCAGAGGGGAACGTGGAACGCGCTGAACGTGGTATTATCTACGTGGATGAGATTGACAAGATCGCCCGCCGCAGCGAGAACCCTTCCATTACGCGTGACGTTAGCGGTGAGGGCGTGCAGCAGGCGCTTCTTAAGATCTTGGAAGGAACGGTTTCCAACGTTCCTCCGAACGGCGGACGTAAACATCCGCAGCAGGAGTTTATTCAGATTGATACCAGTAATATTCTCTTTATCCTTGGCGGTGCGTTTGACGGTATTGAAAAGACTGTCGAAAAGCGCATTTCCTCCGGTGCGATGGGCTTCGGCAACGAAGTGAAATCCAAAAAGGATCTGGATCAAGGGGAGATGTATCGGCAGGTTGTGCCGCAGGATCTGGTTAAGTTTGGCTTAATTCCTGAACTGGTAGGTCGTATGCCTGTCATTACTGCACTGCAGCCGTTAGATGTAGATGCTCTTGTTAAAATTTTGAGCAAACCGAAAAACGCGCTTTTGAAGCAGTATGCGGGTTTGTTCAAACTTGACGATGTAGAACTGGAATTTGCGCCGGATGCACTCAAAGCAGTGGCGGAAAAGACGTTACAACGTAACACGGGCGCGCGTGGCTTGCGGTCGGTAATGGAAGAAGTGCTTACCAACCTTATGTTCGAGGTGCCGTCTGATCCTACGGTGGAGAAAGTAATCATCACCCGTGCTTGTATTGAGGATAATGCGGCTCCCGAATTCGTCAAAAACCCCGAAAAAAAGGCGAACCGTATTAAGACTCCCGGCAAAAAAACAGTCCGTCGCAAGGTGACGGCATAAGGAAAATATAATAGTCGTTTTGAAATCGTTGGCAGTCGGTTTTGCGACCGACTGCTGACTTTTCCATATTAGGAGTGAAAACAATGATGGCATTGCAAAAGCGGATTTCCCGCGTATCTACGTTGCCGCTGCTGGCATTGCGCGGTTTGGTGGTTTTTCCCAATACTACCGTTCAATTTGAGGTAGGACGCGAAAAATCCGTTCAGGCCTTGCAGGAAGCTGTGAATACCGACCAATTAATCTTTTTGGTCACCCAACAGAATACAGCTGATGAAGATCCCTCTCCTGATGCTTTGTGCAAGACCGGTGTAGTCGTTCGGTTGCAGCAGGTATTGCGTATGCCGTCGGACATAGTGCGCGTAAAGGTGGAAGCCTTGTACCGTGCGCGCGTGCGCAGTTTTACGCAGACAGAGCCGTTTATGGTTGCCGAAGTGCGTGAATGTCTTACGCGTCCTATGGCGGATAAGGACGGTGAAACTGCCTTTTTCCGCAAATGCCGCGACTATTTTCATCAGTACATAGAACTGAATCCTGAAATTCCCGATAACGCTGTCAGTGAGCTGATGCTGCTGCGTGATAACGGTATCTTTGCTGACCGTATAGCGGATATTTTACCCGCTACTGCAGAAAATAAGCAAAAAGTGTTGGATGCGTTATCGCTGGAAAAACGCTTTGAAGAATTGCTGCGTATTCTTGCCGATGAGGTGCGAATTGCCGAATTGGAGCGCGGTATTGAGCGTCAAGTACAATCTGCTATCGATAAAAATCAGCGTGATTACTATTTACACGAGCAGATGCGCGTCATTGCTTCCGAACTGGGGGAAGAAGACGATCCTGCCGGTGAAGCGGATGAATTGCGTGAAAAGATCAAGGCACTTGCCTTATCATCCGAAATCGAAGAAAAACTGCTTAAAGAGTGCAACAAACTGGCAAAAATGCCGTTTGGTTCTCATGAAGCAACGGTGATCCGTAATTACCTGGATACTTGTTTAGATCTTCCGTGGCATAATTACTCGGAGGAAATTTTAGACATTTCCCGTGCGCGAGAAATTCTTGATCGCGATCATTACGGTTTGGAAAAAGTAAAAGAACGCATTTTAGAGGTGCTGGCCGTTCGCAGCTTGACGGGTGGAACAAAAGGACAAGTTATCTGTCTGGTTGGCCCTCCCGGTGTCGGTAAGACCTCCATTGCACGGTCAATTGCCGAAGCACTCGGCCGCACTTACGTCCGTGTATCGCTCGGTGGCGTGCGTGATGAATCCGACATTCGCGGTCATCGTCGCACCTATATCGGCTCTATGCCGGGGCGTATTATCCGTGCGCTTGAAAAAGCAAAGACCTCGAATCCGTTGATTTTATTGGATGAGATCGATAAATTGGGAAGCAGCTATAACGGCGATCCGTCCTCTGCTTTATTAGAGGTGCTGGACACCGAGCAGAACAACGCTTTTGTCGATCATTATTTGGAGATACCGTACGATCTTTCCAAGGTACTGTTTATCACGACTGCGAACAATGCGGAAAACATACCCGCACCTTTGTTTGACCGTATGGACGTTATTACGTTGTCCAGCTATACGGCGGAAGAAAAATTCCATATTGCTCGCAATCACTTGATTAAAAAGCAATTGAAACAAAATGGGTTGGATGCCCGTCGCTTGCGCATCAGTGACAGCGCTTTGCGCTTGATGATCGACGGCTATACCCGTGAGGGCGGCGTGCGTAATCTGGAACGTTCCATTGCAAAGATCTGCCGTAAACGTGCACAAGAACTCGTTTCTGAAACACCTTGTAAGGTGACCGTTAACGAGAAACTTCTGGCGGACTATTTAGGTCCTCGCCGCTTCAAGGAAGAGACACGTGCCGTCAGTGATGAGGTCGGTGTTGTGAACGGTCTTGCTTGGACGGCAGTTGGCGGCGAAACGATGCCCGTTGAAGTGGCGGTATTGGATGGTACAGGTAAACTGGAACTGACCGGCTCGCTTGGCGACGTGATGAAAGAATCTGCCAAAGCCGCGATCAGCTACGTGCGCTCCCGTGCCGACCGTTGGAATATCGCGGGTGATTTTTACAAGACGAAAGATATTCATATTCACGTTCCGGAAGGTGCCGTACCGAAAGACGGTCCGTCTGCCGGCGTAACGATGGCAACGGCTATGGTATCAGCGTTAACGGGAATTCCTGTGCGTCACGACGTGGCGATGACAGGTGAGATTTCACTGCGCGGCAGAGTGTTGCCGATTGGCGGTCTTAAAGAGAAGACAATGGCTGCATATCGTCATCATATGAAAACGGTTGTTATCCCGCAGGATAACGAGCCCGATCTGTCCGAGGTGGATGAAGTGGTTAAGAACAACATTCGTTTTGTGACCGCTCGCACGATGGATACGGTAATCGAAACCGCTTTGTTGATGTAAAGAGGGGAAACGTTATGAAAATTGAATCGGCTGTGTTTGAAACGTCTGCCGGTGTTTCCGGTCAGTTGATCGCCTCAACCTTGCCGGAGATCGCGTTTTCCGGTCGTTCCAACGTAGGCAAGTCCTCGCTGATCAACAAACTTCTTAACCGCAAATCGTTAGCACGCACCAGTGCGACACCCGGTAAAACGGCGACGATCAATTTCTATAAACTGGATACGATGCGCCTTGTTGATTTACCGGGATACGGGTATGCGAAACTGTCGAATGCGGAGAAACTCCGTTTTAGCCAAACGATCGAGCATTATTTTGATGACGATCGTGATTTGCGTCTTGTTTTGCAGTTGATCGATATGCGCCATCCGCCGACGGCTAACGATTTCCAAATGTTGGACTATTTGGTGCAGTGTGAAATTCCGTTCGTGATCGTCTTAACAAAGGCAGACAAGCTCAATAAGACTGAACGCGAAAAACGATTGGAAGCCTTAAAAGAAGAACTTGCGAACTTTGAAGGTGTACAATGCATACCGTTTTCTGCTGTAAACGGTGAGGGCGTAGATACGCTGCGTGCTATTTTGGACGAAGTGGCAAGCGAGCCGTAAACAGATTTAAATTTCTATCATTTCACTTCTTATGAGTCGTGTATAATCCATATAGCGGGATATACTATTAACGACTTCAAATAAAGGAGGGAGTTATGATGGATATGAACAACTGTCAGGCTAACAAGTCAATTCATTGCTCGGTGGAGCAGTGCCGTTACCACTGCGGTACCGATAACTATTGCTCACTGAACGCCATTCAGGTGGGTACGCACGAAAAAGATCCCACGGTTTGCCAGTGCGTTGACTGCCAGTCTTTTGAAAAGAAATAAACCTCATAAAGAAAAGCCGTCACACGAAAGTGTGACGGCTTTTTGCATATAATCAGTTTTCTGCAACCAAGTCTTTCATCGTATAGAAACCGGCTGCTTTGCCTACCAAAAAGAGGGCGGCGTTGATAGCGCCTACGGCGAATACGCCGCGGGACGTGGCGGAGTGGGAGAGCGTGATACACTCTTCGTGCCCCGCAAACAACACGTCGTGTTCACCTACGATCGTACCGCCGCGGATCGAACTAAAGCCGATCTCGTGAGCGTCACGTTTTTGACGAACGGCGTGGCGATCAAACACATACTCAGGGGAGTAGGGCAACCCTTCCTTGACGGCATCCGCTAACATCAGAGCCGTGCCGGACGGTGCGTCGATTTTTTGGTTGTGATGCTTTTCAATGATTTCCACATCAAACGACGTTCCGAGTACAGCTGCCGCTTTCTTTGCCAACTCTGCGAGCAGGCTGATACCAAGCGACATATTGGCACTGGAAAAAACAGCCGTTTTTGAAGCCGCACCGCGAACATCCTCCAGTTGTTTGTCGGAAAGACCCGTCGTGGCAATCACGATAGGAAGCGCGTGTGCTGCGGCATAGGCAAGCACGCCGTCCAACATAGCAGGGTGTGAGAAATCAATAATCACATCGGCTGCCACATCGCACTGCGAAGGCTCTGCGTATACCGGATAGGTGACCGATTCGGTATTGATGTCGAAACCGGCGACAATTTCGCAATCGTCACGGGAGGCGACGCATTGGGTAATCATTTTTCCCATTCTTCCGTTGCAACCGGAAAGGATAATACGAGTCATAGCAAACTCCTTTAAATTAAATGATAGCGTTTTAAGACGTCCGTCATTGTTTGTTTCATAGCGTCAGTCATCGTATACAACGGCAAACGACAGTCGCCCACTTCAAATCCCATTTGGTTCATAGCTTCTTTAACGGGAATGGGGTTGACGTCCATAAACAGCGCGTTGGCAAGTTCCAGATATTTTAACTGTAATTCCAAAGATAGCTGTACGTTTCCGTCAAGCCACGCCTGACAAATATCGTGCGTTTCCTGCGGCAATACGTTGGAGAGGACAGAAATAACGCCCTTTCCGCCGAGTGCCAAAATCGGTACAATCTGATCGTCGTTTCCGGAATACAAGGGAAGATCACACAAGGCGGCGATTTCAGCCGTTTCCGACATATTTCCGCTTGCTTGTTTTAAGCCGACGATATTCGGAATCTTGGCAAGTTCCGCGATCGTTTTCGGTTGTAAAGTCACACCTGTACGTGACGGTACGTTGTACAAGATGATCGGTAGATCTACCGAAGCGGCGATCTTGCTGTAATGTGCGATAAGTCCTCGTTGGGAGGTCTTGTTGTAGTAGGGGGTAACCAATAACAACCCGTCTGCACAAGTCGGA
>JAZQTM010000018.1:0-45544 GCA_045630765.1 Acutalibacteraceae bacterium
ATAACCAAAAGAACTACGACGAATTGTATGAGATGTATACGCAAGCACAGGTGGAAACCGATGGCTGGTATCCGAACGGCATTCTGACGCAGTTTATGACGTTGTATCGGAACAATGACGACGTGTGCGGATGGGTGCGCATTGACGGTACGCGTATCAATTATCCGGTCGTGGTAGAGCCGTCGCTCGGTTACTACGAGCAGCACGATTTCTACAAAAATGCTTCTTCGTACGGTGTGCCGTATTTGCCACTCGGCACCGAGGTGGAGCAGACGAGCGTGAAGCGTACGCTCACGATCTACGGAAACAACGTTGGTAACAATCAGATGTTCTCGCAGCTCGAGGAGTACACGGAGCTGAGCTTTTTGAGGGAACACTCCACGATCGAGATGAACACCATCTATCAAGAGGGTGAGTATAAGATCTTTGCCGTGCTGTTGGCCGATGATACGGACGAAGAGGAATACGATTACGCGCGTACGGTATTTGAGGATGAAGACGAGTTTGCTTACCACGTGGCACAGTTGCGTTTGCGCTCGTTGTTCGATACACCGGTTGACATTGTGGAGGGCGACAGCTTGCTCTTGCTCACGACGCCGATCGATTACGGATACGAAGGGGCGCGTGTGGTGATCGCCGCGCGGCGCGTACGGACAGGTGAAAGCAAGGAAAACGACTTGTCCAAGGCGCGTGTGAACCGTGTGCCCAAAATGCCGAAAGGCTGGATGGAAGCAAACGGGGACAAGGTAAACACCACCGCGACGACAACGGTGGAAACTACCGAAACTACGACGGAAGCGACCACGACCGAGCAAACCACAACGACTACGGAAAAGACCTCTACGACTACCAAGAAAACCACAACGAGTACTACCAAGAAAACGACGACGACCATCTATACGGAAGGCAACGAGTTGATCGGGGAGACGACCGCTGCGCAAACGACGATCATACCGACTACGCAAGTGGTTACCAAACCGCCGTCCTCGGGTGAAACGCCCGCTCCCGTTGCTCCCAGTGAGGGAACGGTGCAGGGCACGATTTCCGAGTACGATTTCCTGTCGTACGTCGCCGTAAAGAGCAACGGTGCTTTTTCCTCGTTTGCTGCGGATGCGGACGGCATCTTGCGCCCGAAAACGAGAGAGCAGTTGCAATTGTTGGTTGCGGGTATCGTAAAAGGAGAACTCGGCGGCGCCAGTACGATGGTTAATTCCACCGAGGCGCAAAAAGCGCAAGCGGTAGCTTCGTACTCGTATTTGTTGCACTATAATACGCACAGCGGCGCTTACCCGTATGCAGTGCCCGCCATCAATTTAAGCAACAAGTGGGACAAAAAGATCTATGATGCCGTTGGTGACGTGGTGGGTGTTAAGATGGTAAACACCTCGAAAAAGACTATCCCGTCCATGACGTTGCAAACGGTATATTCCGCTTCGACCGGTGGATACAGTGCTTCCAGCAACCGTGTGTGGGTGGGTGCTCTTGATTATGCCAAAAGCGTGCCCAGTAAATACGACGATGCGATCAGCAATGCGAAATACGGCGGCAGAAACTACGTGGCGACGGTGACGTTAACACGTGACGCGTTGTATCAAAAAGTGAAGAACTGGTTTGCGTCGAATTTCCCGAAGGACAAATATCCGAACTATTCGATGCCGGAGTCGCAATTTACCACCGCATCGGGGCAGGTGCCGCTCAGGGCGCTTTCGTATGACGGCGACGGCAGTGCCGGTACCGGTGACGCGTGGAACTACGTTTTCCATACCAACTTCTATTACGTGGATGGCAAGGGAAATCAGAAAGCGTTGACCGGATACAATATGCGTAACATATTGGGGCTTCGTTCCCATGCGTTCCGTACTACCTACGACGAGGCGACGCAGACGGTGACCATCACCACGCAAGGATGGGGACACGGTGTGGGACTCAGCCAGATGGGTGCGGTCGGTTACGCAAACGAGGCGGGATGGAGTTATATCCAGATCCTGCGGCACTATTATTCCGTGACCGATACCAGCGCACATCAAATTGTTATGCCGCTTTGGTAAAAATCGGTTGACAAATAAAAAGTGTGTGTGTTATACTCCAGACAAGGTGTTGCTTTATGAAACAGAACTTGTTTACAGCAGAATACGCGGGTTACTTTTACTTTTACTTTACGAACAAAAGTAGAAGCGCTTTTTGCTGCCGTTGATTAAAGGTCAACATCCTTTAACCGAAACCCTGACAAGGGCCCGCAGTAAAAACGCGGGCCCTTTATTTTTTCATTCTTTGGAGGAATTGCTATGATCGCCGTTATTAAGCAAGGAGTATCCGGAGCCCAAATTGATAATCTTGTCAATTGGTTGGAAACGCAAAACCTCACCGTGCATCGGTCGGAGGGTGTTTATACCACCGTTCTGGGTTTGGTGGGCGATACCACGCAGGTGGATATTGAGTTGTTACAGAATTTGGAGATCGTGGAAAGGGTCACCCGTATTTCCGAACCCTATAAAAGCGCCAACCGAAAATTCCACCCGGAGGATACCGTGGTGGACGTGTCCGGCGTGAAGATCGGCGGCGGAGAGTTTGCAATCGTTGCCGGTCCGTGTTCGGTGGAGTCGGAGGATCAGATCGTTGCGATTGCGAAGCAGGTGAAGGCATCGGGTGCGACGCTGTTGCGCGGTGGCGCTTTTAAGCCGCGTACATCGCCTTACGATTTCCAAGGACTTGCGGCGGACGGTCTTAAACTGCTCAAAGAAGCCAAACGCGAAACCGGTATGCCGATCGTGACTGAGATTATGAGCGCCAGTCATCTGCCGTTGTTTGAGGACGTTGATCTCATTCAAGTCGGCGCGCGTAATATGCAGAATTTCGACTTGCTCAAAGAGCTTGGTCGTATCCGTAAGCCAATCTTACTCAAGCGCGGTCTTGCCAACACCATGAAGGAGTGGCTGATGAGCGCGGAGTATATTATGGCTGGCGGTAACGAACAGATTATTTTATGCGAGCGCGGTATTCGTACGTATGAAACGTATACCCGTAATACGTTGGATCTGTCGGCGGTGCCGATGTTGCATGAACTGACGCACTTGCCCGTGATGGTGGATCCCAGTCACGCGAGCGGGATCAACTGGATGGTAAAGCCTATGGCGATGGCGGCGGCTGCTGCCGGTGCGGACGGCTTGATGATCGAGGTGCACAACGATCCGAAGCGCGCTCTGTGTGATGGTGCGCAGTCCCTTACTCCTGAACAATTTGATGACGTTGCAAAGCGCGTGCGTCACATTCGAGAGGCGATCAGGGAATGACGGTAGGCATTATTGGACTTGGGCTGATTGGCGGTTCGCTCGCCAAGGCTTTCAAAAAGAAGACCACGCATCGCGTGCTCGGTTACGATCTGGATAAGGCGGTCACGCAATATGCGCAATTGACCGATACGATTGACGGTGTGGCGGATGCTGCCTCGATCGCGCAGTGCGAGTTGATCTTGTTAGCAGTGTATCCGCGTGCAACCGTGGCGTATTTAAACGAGATGGCAAGCGCGATCGCGCCCGGTACGGTAGTGATCGATTGCGGCGGTATCAAGCGTAGCATTTGCGAGCAATGTCAACCGCTTGCAAAAGAGAACGGATGGATCTTTATCGGTGGGCATCCGATGGCGGGGTTACATCATTCGGGCATCAAGTACGCGAATGCCGATCTGTATGACGGTGCTTCGATGATCTTGACGCCCGACAACACCGAGGATATTGCCTTCTTGGAAAAGGTGACGGGATGGATCAAGTCGATCGGATTTGCGTCTGTCACGGTTACCACTCCCGAAAAGCACGATGAGATCATTGCTTTTACCTCACAGTTGGCACACGTGGTTTCCAATGCGTACGTGAAAAGTCCGCGCGCGAAGGTGCATCGAGGGTTTTCTGCCGGAAGTTATCGGGATCTTACCCGTGTGGCGCGGCTGAATGAAACGATGTGGACCGAATTGTTTTTGGAAAACCGTGAAAATCTTGTGGCCGAGATCGATCATATCGTGAGGTCGCTTAAAGAATATCAGGTGGCGCTCGAACAGGGCGACGCCGAAACGCTCACGGCGCTGCTCAAAGATGGCAGTGATCGAAAAGAGAGGATCGATAGTCCTTATGGAGAAGATTAACGTCGGGACGTCTCGCACCTATGAGATCCATATTGAGGAAGGACTCCTCGGTCGCGTTGCCGAGGAGTGCCGCGCGGTGCTCGACAGTGAGAAAGTCATGGTGCTTACCGACAGTAATGTGACGCAGTTATACAGCGAGTCGGTTTGTACGGCGCTTTCCGCCGCGGGGTTTGAGGTGACCGAACTTGTCATTCCTGCCGGCGAGGAGTCGAAAAACACCGAGCAGTATTTGAAAATTGTTTCCACTCTTGCAAAAGAGGGCTTTTCGCGCAGTGATGCGATCGTGGCGCTCGGCGGAGGGGTGGTTGGTGATCTGGCGGGTTTTTGCGCGTCGTCATATTTGCGCGGGATTCCGTTTGTACAGATACCTACTACGTTGCTGGCGTGTGTGGATTCATCGGTCGGCGGTAAAACGGCGGTCAATTTGCCGGAAGGCAAAAATCTGCTGGGCGCGTTTTATCAACCGCGGCTGGTGCTGATTGATCCGTTAACGTTAAAAACAGTAGAGCCTTGCGTTTATGCCGACGGCATGGCGGAGGTTATCAAATACGGTATGATCCGCGATAAGGAACTGTTTGAGGCATTGGAACAGCACGCATGGTCTGATACGCAGATCATTACGCGTTGTGTCACGATCAAGAGCCAAGTGGTGGCGGAGGATGAGTTTGACAACGGTTGTCGGTTGCTTCTCAATTATGGACACACCATCGGGCACGCGATCGAAAAGTGCAGTCGTTTTGAGGTGTCACACGGTAGCGCGGTAGCGATCGGAATGTCGATCATGGCGCACGCCGAAGACGGGGAGCAAGCGCTCGGCCGACGGTTGGATGCGGTCTTGACAAGTTACGGACTTCCTACCGTTTGTGAATTTTCGCAAGAGGAGTTGTACCTTGCGGCGATGGCAGATAAAAAGCGTCGCAACCAGACGTTACAGATAATTACCGTGCCTTCGCTTGGCTGCGGTGTGATCCGTGCTGTCCCTGTAGAGGAATTGCGCACGTACCTGAAAAGGGGGCTGTCTGAATGACGGTGACCGTATCGGGGAACGCGTTGAGTGGTAACACCACGATCATTGCTTCCAAATCGGTGGTGCATCGTTTGCTGATCTGTGCGGCGCTGTGCGAGGCGCCGACGGTGATCAAGGGTGTCACGTATTCCGAGGATATTGAGGCTACCGTTCGCTGCTTACAGGCGGGGCTTGCCGATATCACCTGTGAGGATGACCGCGTTACGGTGACACCGCGCAAGGAGCGTGACGTCACGGCTTTGCTCGATTGTGGCGAGAGCGGTTCGACGTTGCGTTTTCTGTTGCCGATCATGGCGGCGTGCGGCGGTGCACGGTTTACGGGGAGAGGACGGTTGTCACAGCGACCGCTGACACCGATCTGTTCGGTGCTGGAAGAACACGGGTGCCGCTTATCGGAAGAAGGCGCGTTCCCGTTGTCGGTCAGTGGGCAGTTGCAAGGGCGTGACTTTGAGATTGGCGGAAGTTTGAGTTCCCAGTTTGTCAGCGGGTTGTTGATGGCGGCGCCGCTGCTCGGGGATACCTGTCGTATCCGTGTGACGGGTGAGATGGCTTCTTTTCCGTATATTGTACTGACGATCGAAGCGCTTTCGCATTTTGGCGTAAACGTTACACGTGAGGAAAACGTGTTTACGGTTTCGGGGCGATATACCTCGCCCGGCACGTTATTGGCGGAGGGGGATTGGTCCAACGCGGCTTTTTGGCTTGTGGGGGCGGCTCTTTCCAATAGTGAAGATTTTGGTTTGTCGGGGTTGTCGGAGGAGTCGCGGCAAGGTGACAAAGCAATCGTCGAGTTGCTCCGACGAGCGGGGTTTTCCGTTATCTGTGACGAGGGTGATTGGCGAGTGTTCGGCGGTGTTGCGCGACAGGCGTTGCGCGTGGACGCTGCCGCGATCCCCGATCTCGTGCCGATCGCAGCGGTGCTTGCGACGGCGTTGCCGGGGCAAACCGTTATCTATAACGCCGAGCGGTTGATCCATAAGGAAAGCAATCGGTTGCAAACCGTTTGCGATCTGATCACGGCGCTTGGCGGTGACTGTGTCATTACGGCGGACGGGTTGCTTGTAAACGGCAGCGCGCTCGAAGGCGGAACGGTGCAAGGCAGTAACGATCACCGCATCGTGATGTCGGCGGCAATCGCGGCGTTGATTTGCAAAGAGTCGGTTACGATTGTCGGTGCAGAAGCGGTGAACAAATCTTATCCGACGTTTTTTGAAGAATTGGGAAAGAGAGGGATGCGTGTATGTCATCTATCTGTGGACGAAACCTGACGATTACGGTGTTCGGTCAATCTCACGCCGAAGCGATCGGCGTGGTGGTAGACGGATTACCGGCGGGGTTGTGTATTGATATGAGTGAACTGCAGGCGTTTATGCAGCGTCGTGCGGCAGGCGGTGCGTTTGCAACCGCGCGGAAAGAAGCGGACGTGCCGGAATTCGTCAGCGGTTTGGTAGATGGCGTCACCTGCGGTGCGCCGATCACGGCGATTATCCGAAACGAAAATATCCGCTCGGGCGATTACAGCGAGTTGCGGGATCATCCGCGTCCGTCTCATGCCGATTACCCCGCGTTCGTGCGGTTTGGCGGCGCTAACGATATTCGCGGCGGCGGACAATTTTCCGGTCGCTTGACGGCGGCGCTTTGCGTGGCGGGCGGTTTGTGCAAGCAATTTCTCGCTACAAAGGGTATTGCCATCGGTGGGCATATTGCCTCGATCGGCGGCATTTGTGATGAGCGGTTTGATCCGGTGGCGGTTACCGCTGATGATTTTCTTACCGATTCCTTCCCTGTGATCAACGCGGGGGCAAAAGCGGCGATGCAAGAGCGTATCACCGCCGTCCGCAGTGAAGGCGATTCGGTTGGTGGTACCATCGAGTGTGCCGCGGTGGGGTTACCTGCGGGTGTCGGCGACCCGTTGTTTGACGGATTGGAAAATCGGATTTCAACGATTATGTTTGGTATTCCTGCCGTGAAAGGGATCGAGTTCGGCAACGGCTTTGATGCCGCCGAACTTGTCGGTTCAGAAAACAACGATGCGTATTATTTTGATGGTGATATCGTCAAGACGCGCACCAATCGCCACGGCGGAATCCTCGGTGGTATTTCCACCGGTATGCCGCTTTTATTACGGGTGGCGATCAAGCCGACACCGTCAATTGCCAAAGAGCAGGAAACGGTGGAGTTGAGCACGAAAAGTACGTATAAGTTAGCGATAAAAGGGCGGCACGATCCGTGTATTGTACCGCGGGCGGTGCCGTGTGTGGAAGCGGCACTTGCCATCGCGTTGGCAGATTATCTTGTATAAGGGGCTTTATATATGGATATCGAAGAACTGCGCAAAGAGATTGATAGCATTGACAAGGAACTCGTTGAGTTGTTTGTTAAGCGGATGGGTGTAGCGGCAGAGGTCGCGGCATACAAAAAGGAAACCGGGAAACCGGTGCTGGATCCCGGACGTGAACGGATGCTGTTGGAAAAGGTGTCCGAACTGGCGGGACCGGATATGGAGTCGCAGACGCGGATCTTGTATCATCTTATCTTGAGTTTGAGCCGTTCGCACCAGAGCCATTTGTTGGGGTTGGACAGCACGTTGACGGACAAGATCCAAGAGGCCATCACCACCACCGAGCAGGTGTTTCCCGAACGTGCGACGGTGGCGTGTCAGGGCGTAGAAGGTGCGTATTCCCAGCTTGCGTGTGAAAAATTGTTCGGCGCACCGAACATTATGTATATGAACACGTTTGAAGGCGTGTTTCAGGCGGTGGACAAGGGGCTTTGCCGATACGGAATTTTACCGCTGGAAAACAGTACGGCGGGTTCTGTCAACCAGATCTACGATTTGATGTTGCGCTATAATTTCCATATCGTGCGTAGTACCCGTGTGCATATTCCGCACGTGATGCTCGCGAAAAAAGGTGTGAAGCTTGACGAGGTGCGTGAGATCTATTCCCACGAGCAGGCAATCCAACAGTGCAGTGCGTTTTTGCACGGGCTGAAGAACGTTAAGATACACGTGTGTGAAAACACCGCGATGGCAGCAAAGGCGGTGGCGGAAAGCGGTCGCGCCGACGTGGCGGCGATCTCCTCGGATTCTTGCGCGGCGTTGTACGGCTTGGATGTGGTCGAAACAGCCGTTTCAAACGTGGATAACAACTATACGCGGTTTATCTGCATTTCTAAAAATTTGGAAGTGTATCCGGGTGCACACCGTTCCAGCTTGATGCTGACGTTGCCGCACAAGCCGGGTTCCTTGTATACAGTCATTGCAAAATTCTATTCGCTCGGCGTCAACCTTATCAAATTGGAAAGCCGCCCGATCCCCGGCAAGGATTTTGAGTTTATGTTCTATTTTGATATCGACGTGTCGGTGTATTCCAAAGCGTTCACCGATCTGTTGTGCCAGTTGCAGGCGGAAACGGAGAGCTTCCGTTATCTGGGCAGCTATACCGAGATCGTATGATGAGGCGGTACGGTTTACTGGGGAAAACGCTGGCGCATAGCTTGTCCCCGCAGATCCACGCGTTTTTTGGAGAATATGCGTATGATCTGATCGAGAGATCGGAAGATGAGCTTGCCGCTTTTTTTGCCGATCCGTCGGTAGCGGCGATGAACGTTACGATTCCGTATAAAAAAGCGGTGATTCCGTTTTGCACGGATTTGGACGACGTGGCAAAACGTATCGGTAGTGTGAATACCATTCGTTTTGACGGCGATATCGTGCGTGGTTACAACACGGATTACGATGGATTTGCGTATCTGCTTGAACGGGCGGGAATCGCGGTTGCGGGCAAAAAGGTGTTAGTGCTCGGAAGCGGCGGCGCCTCGGCAACGGTGTGTTGCGTGCTGAAAGATAAGGGTGCCAAACACGTTGTGGTAATCTCGCGTTCGGGTGAGGATAACTACGGCAATCTTGCGCGACACGACGATGCACAGGTGATTATCAATACCACGCCCGTGGGAATGTATCCCGATACGGCGGCAGCGCCTCTTTCGCTTGAGCAGTTCCCCAACTGTGAGGCAGTAGTGGATATTATTTACAATCCTTTGCGTACGCGGCTTTTGCAAGATGCCGAAAAGCGGGGGATGAAGACTGCGAACGGGCTTCCCATGTTGGTGGCACAAGCGCACCGAGCGGCAGAGATTTTTTTTGACAAAGCCTTGGAAAAAGAGTTAATCGAAAGCGGTTTGCGCAGTTTGGAACACAAATTCAGAAACGTGGTGCTGGTGGGTATGCCCGGTTGCGGCAAAAGTACGCTGGCACGGCTGCTCGCTGAAGCGCTCGGCAAAGAAGCGGCAGATACCGATGCGTTGATAGAGGAAAAAGCAGGGAAGTCTATTCCTACTATATTTGCCGAGCAAGGCGAAGCGGCGTTTCGCTCTTTGGAAGCGAGTGTGGTGCAGGAACTCGGCAAATCCTCCGGCAAGGTGATCGCGACCGGCGGAGGCGCGATTATAACACAGGAAAACCGCGATGCGTTACGGCAAAATGCGGTGGTAGTGTTTTTGGAGCGGGAGCTTCATACGCTTGCCACAAAAGGACGACCTTTGTCAAAAAGTCGCGAAGCAATTGAGGAGTTATACAAACAACGGCTGCCGCTGTACCGCGAGGCAGCGGACATTACGGTACGCGTTGTGGGAACGCCGGAGGATACCTTGCGGCGTATACGGGAGGCGATCGGACAATGAAAGTGTATATTGTAAACGGACCGAACTTGAATATGCTCGGTATCCGCGAGCCGGACATTTACGGCAGACAAACTTACGAGGATCTTGTCAACGAACTGACGGCATACTGTTCCGAAAAAGGCGTGGAGCCGATTTTTGTGCAGTCAAACCACGAGGGCGAGCTGGTGACGGCAATTCAAAATGCGTATTTTGAAGAGGCGGACGGTATCGTTATCAATCCGGCGGCATACACGCATACCAGCGTGGCGCTGTTGGATGCCCTCAAGGCGATTGCGCTGCCTGCGGTGGAGGTACATCTCTCGGACGTTAGCAGTCGCGAGGCGTTTCGGCAAATTTCCTACGTGCGGGAGGCGTGCATCGCCACTATCAGCGGAAAAGGTTTCGACGGTTACAAAGAAGCGATCGACATATTATTACAACAATAAAGGGTTAAAAGCAGCCGAAGAGGATCCCTTCTTCGGCTGCTTTTTTGCGTTCTTATATATACCTTATTATATATAATAGGAAAATGGCAGATATAGGGGTGGCAAACGGCGAAACAACCACATCTTGTGTTGTCGTCAAAAATGCCAAAAAAGCCCGATTTTAAGCGGCTTTTTGTGACAAAATTTTTTTAATTTTTTTTGAAAAAAGACTTGCTTTTTTCGTTCGGTTGCGGTAGAATAGTCAAGCATGACTATGGGAAGTAGGCGAATTGCGCCCTTTTTCGGGTGTCATGCAGACTGCACGATATGCGATGATGCGGGAGGTTGCGGCTGGCAACAGTCGGTTTTTCCGCGGAGTATGTCCGATTTTAAACCGGGCGACAAGGAATAGCTGTAAGAGGCAAAGCAAACGAACGGAGAGTTGCACTCCGCTTCGGCGTGCTTGCGGCGCATTGCGTTTGCCACAGTCTTTTCAAGACGCTTACACTGCACCCGGACGCTTGAAACCCAACAGGCATCCGGTTTTAAAATGCCGGTGCAGAAACACCCGGCAGGGTGTGCAGTTTTGGCGTCGCCCGCCAACTAAACTTTTAAGGAGGCGTTTTTAGTGGCAGTCAAAGAGAAAATCCGTATTCGCATTAAGGGGTATGATCATCAGTTGGTGGATCAGTCCGCCGAGAAGATCGTAGAGACCGCTCGCCGTACCGGCGCTCGTGTTTCCGGTCCTGTGCCGCTCCCGACAGAGAAGGAAGTCGTTACCATCCTGCGTGCTGTGCACAAGTACAAGGATTCCCGTGAACAGTTCGAATCCCGTACCCACAAGCGCTTGATCGACATTCTTCGTCCGTCAAACAAGACAGTTGAAGCCCTGATGGGGCTTGAACTCCCCGCCGGTGTGGAAATCGAAATCAAACTGTGATGCTCCGGTTTGAAGAGGCGTAACGCTTCTGTTCCACCACACGCGAGGTCATGTTCCCGGTCACGGTATAAAGCGGTGATGGGGAACCAATAACCAAGGAGGTATAAGACATGCAAAAAGGCATCATCGGTAAGAAGGTCGGCATGACGCAGATCTTCGACGAAAAGGGCAACGCCGTTGCGGTCACGGTCATTGAGGCCGGTCCCTGCGTAGTTGTTCAGAAGAAGACCGAAGAGAATGACGGCTACACGGCTGTTCAGCTCGGCTTCGGCGAAGTTTCCGCTAACAGAGTGAACAAGCCCATGAAGGGTCACTTTGACAAGGCGGATGTGGCGCCCAAAAAGGCGCTGCGCGAGTTCCGTTTTGAGAACTGCGACGCTTACAACGTAGGCGACATTGTTAAGGCTGATGTGTTCGGCGCCGGCGATCAGGTCGACGTTGTGGGCGTCAGCAAAGGTAAAGGCTATGCCGGCGCCATCAAGCGCTGGAATCACAGCCGCCTGAAGGAAAGCCACGGTACGGGTCCTGTTGCCCGTCACGCCGGTTCCCTCGGTGCTTGCTCCTCTCCGTCCCGTGTTTACAAGGGTATGAAGGGCGCCGGTCACTTGGGTGCTGAGCGCGTTACCGTGCAAAATCTTAAAGTCGTGAAGGTTGATGTGGAAAACAATCTGATCGCGATCTGCGGTGCCGTTCCCGGCCCTCGCGGCGGTCTGATCCTCATCTCCGATTCCGTCAAGGCGTAAGGGAAGGAGGAAATAGACAATGGCTACAGTATCTACTTTTGATATGACCGGTAAGCAGACCGGCACTATGGATCTCAGCGATGCCGTTTTCGGTATCACCCCCAACGCAACCGTTCTGCACAGCGCCGTAGTCAACTACCTGGCCAATCAGCGTCAGGGCACTCAGTCCACCCTCACCCGTTCGGAAGTCAGCGGCGGCGGTAAGAAGCCGTGGAGACAGAAGGGCACCGGACACGCTCGTCAGGGTTCCACCCGCGCTCCTCAGTGGACGCACGGCGGTATCGCTTTAGGCCCGAAACCCCGCAGCTACAACTACGTGCTGCCCAAGAAGGTTCGCCGTTTGGCTCTTAAGTCTGCGTTCTCCTCGAAGGTGCTCGCCGGCGAAATGCTGGTTCTCGACAGCCTGTCGATGGACGAGATCAAAACCAAGACGGTTGCCACTATGCTGGGCGCTTTGGAAGCCGGCAAGAAGGTCCTGATGGTTCTTCCTGAGAAGAACGAGAACGTGATCCTCTCTGCTCGCAACATCCCCGGTGTGAAGACCGCTCTGGTCAACACTTTGAACGTGTACGACGTTCTCAACTGCGATACCTTTATCGTGGTGAAGGATGCCGTCGCTCAGATCGAGGAGGTATACGCATAATGAACGCACGTGATATCATTCTCGCGCCGGTCATCACCGAAAAAGCGGTGTCGATGCTTCCCGAAAAGAAGTACACCTTCCGCGTTGCTGACAGCGCGAACAAAATTGAGATTGCCAAAGCTGTGGAAGAGATCTTCGGCGTTAAAGTCGCTAAGGTCAACACCATCAGCATGAAAGGCCATCTGCGCCGCATGGGCCGTAACCAAGGCTACACTTCCGATTGGAAGAAAGCTGTTGTTACGTTGAAGCCCGACTCCAAGACCATCGAGTTCTTCGACGGTATGTTCTAAGGAGCGCCGCCGAATAACAAAGGTCGCGGCAACGTATGGGGCACCCTCTGATCACAGAGAAGCGGCTGTGTCCCGCAAAGCCAAGAAAAAGGAGAGAGAATCGGAATGCCTACAAAGTTTTATAAACCGACGACTCCCGGACGCCGCGGTATGTCCGTTTTGGATTACAGTGGTTTGTCCAAGGTAGCGCCGGAAAAGAGCCTGCTGGCTCCTCTGGAAAAGAAAGCCGGCCGTAACAGCTACGGTCGCATCACCGTCCGCCATCGCGGCGGCGGGAACCGCCGTAAGGATCGTATCATCGATTTCAAGCGTAACAAGCTGGATATGAACGCCACCGTGTTGACGCTGGAATACGATCCGAACCGCAGCGCGAACATCGCGCTCGTTCAGTACGAGGATGGCGAGAAACGTTACATTGTTGCTCCGCAGGGCCTGTCGGTCGGAGATGTTATCTCTGCCGGTACCGGCGCGGACATCAAGCCCGGTAACGCACTGCCGATGGCCAACATCCCCACCGGTACCTTCATCCACAACGTGGAGTTGTATCCCGGCAAGGGCGCTCAGCTCGCTCGTGCCGCCGGTGTGATGGCTCAGTTGGTTGGTAAAGAGAACAACATGGCGATGGTTCGTCTGCCCTCCGGCGAGATGCGCAACATCCCGCTGAACTGCATGGCGACGATCGGTCAGGTTGGCAACTTAGAGCACGAGAACGTGAAGATCGGTAAAGCCGGTCGTAAACGTCACATGGGTTGGCGCCCGACCGTTCGCGGTTCTGTTATGAACCCCTGCGATCACCCCCACGGTGGTGGTGAAGGTAAGTCGCCCATCGGTCGTCCCGGCCCGGTCACTCCTTGGGGTAAACCGGCTCTGGGTTACAAGACTCGTAACCATCACAAGGCCTCCGATAAATTTATCGTGAAGCGCCGCAACGGCAAGTAAGCGAAAGGAGATTCAGATTTATGGGAAGAAGCGTAAAGAAGGGTCCTTTCGTACAGCCTGTTCTGTTGAAAAGGATTCAAGAAATGAATGCCGCCGGTGAAAAGCGCATTTTGAAAACCTGGAGCCGTTCCTCCACGATTTTCCCGGATTTCGTCGGTCACACCATCGCGGTGCATGACGGTCGGAAACATGTGCCGGTGTACGTCACCGAGGACATGGTCGGTCACAAACTGGGCGAGTTCGCCCCCACTCGTACGTTCCGCGGTCACGTCGGATCGAAAACAACGAAGTAAGCGGTTGAAAGGAGAGAAACGCTATGGAAGCAAGGGCACAAGTTACCTATGTCCGTATGTCCCCTCGCAAAGTGAAAATCGTTCTCGACCTCATCCGCAATAAACCGGTTGATGTCGCACTTGCGATTACCAAAAACATTACCAAGGCCGCCGGCGAGCCTGTTTACAAGGTTCTGAAATCCGCGTTGGCCAACGCCGAAAACAACTACAACATGGACCGCCAGAATTTGGTTGTATCTGAATGCTTTGTATGCCCCGGCCCCATTCTTAAGCGCGTCCGTCCGAGAGCACAGGGTCGTGCATTCCGCATCGAAAAGCGGACTTCGCACATCACCGTAGTGCTTACGGAAAAGGAATAAGCGAGGAGGAGGACGATTATGGGACAGAAAGTTAATCCCCACGGCCTGCGCGTCGGTGTCATCAAAGACTGGGATTCCCGTTGGTTTGTGAAGAAGAATCAGATCGGTGATACGATCGTTTCCGATTACAAGCTGCGTGAGTACCTCAAGAAGACGCTGTATGCTGCCGGTATCTCGAAAGTCGAGATCGAGCGCGATGCAACTCGCGTCCGCGTGAACATTCATTGTGCAAAACCCGGTCTGGTGATCGGTAAGGGCGGCGCTGAAATCGAAAAGCTCCGTCTGTCCTGTGAGAAGATGCTCGGCAAAGCTACGTTGCTCAACATCGTGGAGATCAAAAACCCCGATACTAACGCTCAGCTGGTCGCCGAGAACATCGCTCAGCAGTTAGAGAAGCGCATTGCTTTCCGTCGTGCGATGAAGCAGTGCATCGGCCGTGCCATGAAGGCCGGCGTAAGAGGTATTAAAACGCAGGTTTCCGGTCGTTTGAACGGCGCGGAAATTGCGCGTACCGAACAGTACCACGAGGGTACGATTCCGCTGCAGACGCTGCGTGCGGATATCGACTATGGTTTCGCAGAGGCGAGCACCACCTACGGCCGTATCGGCGTTAAAGTGTGGTTGTATCGCGGTGAGGTTCTTGCCGGCGCTGCGAAGCCCCGTCGGGAAGGAGGCCGCAAGTAATGCTGTTACCGAAGAGAGTTAAATTCCGCCGCGTTCAGAGAGGCCGCCTTACCGGTAAGGCCCTTCGCGGCAACAAGGTCACTTACGGTGATTTCGGTCTGGTGGCGTTAGAGCCCTCTTGGATCAAATCCAATCAGATCGAGGCCGCCCGTATCGCTATGACTCGTTACATCAAACGTGGCGGTCAGGTGTGGATCAAAATCTTCCCTGACAAGCCGGTAACCGAGAAACCCGCTGAAACCCGAATGGGTTCCGGTAAAGGTTCTCCCGAGTACTGGGTAGCCGTGGTTAAACCCGGCCGCGTGATGTTCGAGATCGCCGGCGTTCCGGAAGAGACCGCCAGAGAAGCTATGAGACTCGCAGCCAACAAGCTGCCCATCAAATGCAAATTCGTTTGCAAGGAAGAAACGGATGGTGAGCAGGAATGAAGTCCACTGAGATCCAGAAAATCAGAGAACTGAACGAAACCGAGTTGGAAAAGAAGCTTGCGGACCTCAAAGAGGAACTGTTCAACCTGAGATTCCAGCACGCGATCAACCAGTTGGAGAATCCGATGCGTCTGAAAGCCGTTAAGAAAGAGATCGCGGTCGTCAAAACGATCATCCGCGAGAACGAACTTAAGAACGGCGCAGAAGCGTAACGGAAGGAGGAAACATTGTGAGCGAACGGAATCTTAGAAAAACCCGGACCGGACTCGTCGTCAGCGACAAAATGGATAAGACCATCGTGGTCGCCGTCGAGGACAACGTCCGTCATCCGCTTTACAAGAAAATTGTGAAACATACCGTGAAGCTGAAAGCCCACGATGAGAACAACGAGTGTCGCGTTGGCGACCGCGTTATGGTCATGGAGACTCGCCCGTTGTCGAAAGACAAGCGCTGGCGTCTTGATCACATCATCGAGAAGGCGAAATAAGTCGGTCAATCTGAAAGGAGGAACACACTGTGGTACAACAGCAGACCTACCTCAAAGTTGCCGACAACACCGGTGCGAAGGAGCTTATGTGCATTCGCGTTCTCGGTGGTTCCGGCCGGAGGTATGCAAATATCGGCGACGTTGTGGTTGCTTCTGTTAAAAAAGCAGCACCCGGCGGCGTTGTGAAAAAGGGCGATGTGGTTAAAGCCGTCATCGTTCGTACAGTGAAAGGCGTTCGTCGTGAGGATGGTACTTACATCCGCTTCGACGAGAACGCAGCCGTCATCATTCGTGATGACAAGAACCCCAGAGGTACCCGTATCTTTGGGCCGGTAGCGAGAGAGTTGAGAGAAAAAGAGTATCTCAAGATCTTAAGCCTCGCTCCCGAAGTGCTGTAAGGGGAGGTGCCGAAATTGAGTAACAAACTTCATGTGAAAAAGGACGATACCGTCCTCGTTATCAGCGGCGATGACAAGGGCAAAAAGGGCAAGGTCTTAGAGGTCAGCCCGAAAGAAGGCAAAGTCATCGTTGAAGGTTTGAACATGGTTAAAAAGCATGTTAAACCCCGTAAAATGGGCGATGCCGGCGGCATTGTCGAGGCGGAAGGCGCTATGTATGCCTGCAAAGTTCAGGTTGTCTGCCCGTCTTGCAAAAAACCGGTTCGTGTAGCCTACAAAAAGTTTGCCGACGATAACGGCAAGAATCGCTCGGTCCGCGTTTGCAGCAAATGCGGCGAGACACTGTAAGAGGAGGGACATACGTAATGGCTAGATTAAAAGAGTATTACAAGAATGATGTCGCTCCCGCGCTGATGAAGAAATTCGGCTACAAGAGTGTCATGCAGATCCCGAAGCTGGACAAGATCGTCATTAACGTCGCTTGCGGCGAAGCCCGTGACAACGCGAAGGTTATCGATGCGATCAACATTGATCTGGCGGCGATCACCGGTCAGAAACCGGTCGTCTGCAAGGCGAAAAAGTCGGTTGCAAACTTCAAACTGCGTGAAGGCATGAACATCGGCGTCAAGGTAACGCTGCGCGGCGAGCGTATGTATGAGTTCCTGGATCGTCTGTTCAACGTGGCTCTGCCTCGTGTTCGCGACTTCCGCGGCATCAATGCCAACTCCTTCGACGGACGCGGCAACTACAACATGGGTATTAAAGAGCAGCTCATCTTCCCCGAAATCCAGTACGATAAGATCGACAAGGTTCGCGGCATGGATGTTTGCTTCGTTACTACCGCAAAATCTGACGAAGAAGCGCGCGAGCTGCTCACGTTGATGGGCGCTCCGTTCGCGAAGTAAGGAGGGAAAACGAATGGCAAAGACTTCTATGAAAATCAAACAGCAGAGAACGCCTAAGTTTTCCACTCAGGCGTACAATCGCTGCAAAATCTGTGGTCGTCCTCACGCGTATCTGCGCAAATACGGCGTTTGCCGTATCTGCTTCCGGGAATTGGCTTATAAAGGCGAAATCCCCGGCGTGAAGAAGGCCAGTTGGTAAGCAATAGCTAGAAGGAGGTTGACGGTATATGCAAATCACCGATACAATTGCCGATATGCTGACCAGAATTCGCAACGCGAGTTCCGCAAAGCATGACACGGTGGATATTCCCGCTTCCAACATGAAGAAGGCTATTGCCCAGATTCTTGTTGACGAGGGATATGTCAAAAACTATCAAGTCATCGAAGATGGCAAGCAGGGCGTTATCCGCGTGACGCTGAAATATCAGGGCCCGTCCAAAAAACCGGTTCTGATGGGTCTGCGCCGCGTGTCCAAGCCGGGCTTGCGGATCTATTCCAGCAGTGAGGATATGCCGAAGGTCATGAAGGGCATCGGCACCGCCATCGTGTCTACGTCTAAGGGCGTTATGACCGATAAGAAAGCTCGCAAAGAAAACGTGGGCGGCGAAGTCCTCGCGTTTGTGTGGTAAGGGGGAGAAGAATATGTCGAGAATTGGACGCAAACCCATTACCATCCCCGCCGGTGTACAGGTTACTTTGGCGGACGGCGTGGTGACTGCCAAGGGCCCGAAAGGCACCTTGACTCAGAAGATCCACCCGAACATGACGGTCGCGATCGAAGGCACCGAGATCACGGTTACTCGTCCCAACGATGAGAAAGAGAACCGTTCTCTGCACGGTCTGACCCGTACGTTGATCAACAACATGGTCGAAGGTGTTAACAAAGGCTTCTCCAAAGAGCTGGACGTTAACGGCGTCGGTTACCGTGTTGCCAAACAGGGCAAAGACTTGGTTATGAACCTTGGCTACAGCCATCAGGTCATCATGAGCGAGATCGAGGGCATCACGATTGATGTTCCCAACCCGAACAAGATCATCATCAGCGGTCCCGACAAGCAGCTGGTTGGCCAGTTTGCTGCGGAAGTCCGCGAGAAACGCCCGCCGGAGCCGTATAAGGGCAAAGGCATCAAATACACCACCGAGCATATCCGCCGCAAGGAAGGTAAGACCGGTGCAAAGGGCAAGAAGTAAGAGAAGGAGTGAAATCACATGGTCAGCAAAAAAGATAGCAACCAGGCTCGGTTGCACCGCCACGCTCGTGTGCGCGGTAAGATTTCCGGCACTGCTGAGTGCCCCCGCTTGAACGTGTTCCGCTCTCTGAATCACATCTATGCCCAGATCATTGATGATGTTAAGGGAGTCACGCTCGTCGCCGCTGCCAGCAACGAAAAAGATTTCGGTATGGCCGGCGGTAACAAGGAAGCTGCCCGCAAGGTCGGCGAACTGATCGCAAAGCGCGCTCTGGAAAAGGGCATTGAGAATGTCGTTTTCGACAGAGGCGGTTACATCTATCACGGCCGTGTCGCGCAACTGGCCGAAGGCGCCCGTGAGGGCGGCCTCAAATTCTAAGGAAAGGAGAGGAAGTACTTTGGCCAGAAGAGAAGAAATGCACGACGAATACAAAGAAACCGTAGTTGCCATCAACCGTGTCAGCAAAACCGTTAAGGGCGGACGCATTATGAAGTTTGCCGCGTTGGTTGTTGTCGGTGATGGCAAGGGCACGGTGGGCTTCGGTACCGGTAAAGCCGGTGAAGTTCCGGATGCTATCCGCAAGGGTATCGAGGATGCGAAGAAGAACCTCATTAAGGTTTCGCTGAAGGGCACCACGATCCCGCACGAGGTGATCGGTGAATTCGGCGCCGGTCGCGTGCTGATGAAACCCGCCGCTCCCGGTACCGGTGTTATCGCCGGCGGCGCAGTACGTGCCGTGGTGGAGGCTGCCGGTATCAAGGATATCCGCACCAAGGCTCTCCGCTCCAATAACCCCTGCAACGTTGTCAGCGCCGCGATGAACGGCTTGGCACAGTTGCGTACCGCTGAAGAAGCGGGTGCGATCCGTGGCAAAACTGCCAAGGAAATTTTAGGATAACAGGAGGGCGTACGAAATGGCTAAAAAGGCAAACGATTGCTTGACCATCAAGTTAACGAAAAGCTTGATCGGTGCAAAGAAAGATCAGATCGCCACTGCCAATTCCCTGGGTCTGCGTAAGATCGGTGACACCGTGTGCCAGCCTGTCAACGCAGCTACTCAAGGTAAGGTGGCGAAGATTATCCACCTCATCGAGGTAACGGAAGCTTAACCTATACGATCAAGGAGGTGCGAATACTATGAAGCTACAAGAGCTTTCTCCGGCACCCGGCTCGGTTCGGGACGTCAAGAGAATCGGTAGAGGTCACGGTTCCGGTCAGGGCAAAACTGCCGGTAAAGGTCACAAAGGTCAGAAGGCGCGTGCCGGTCGCGGTATGCAAGTCGGTTTTGAAGGTGGCCAGATGCCTCTGCAAAGACGAGTGCCGAAAAGAGGTTTCGTCAACATTTTTGCAACAACTTATGCCACTATCAACGTCGGTTCCCTCAACGCATTTGAGGATGGTGCTGTTGTCGATGCAGCAGCGCTGAAAGAAGCCGGTTTAGTGAAAAAGACCTATGACGGCGTGAAGGTGCTTGCCAACGGCAATCTCACCAAAAAGCTCACTGTCAAGGCAGCAGCCTATTCTGAAGCAGCTAAGGCGAAGATCGAAGCTGCTGGTGGAAAGGCTGAGGTGATCTGACATGTTTCAAACCTTACGGAATGCATGGAAGATCCAGGATTTGCGTAAGAAGCTCCTGTTCACGCTGTTTATCATTTTGATTTTCCGCATCGGCTCGGTTATCACCGTTCCGTTTGTGGATGTCGCAGCGTTGAAAGAAGCGATCAGTACTACGGAAAACGTCTTTGGTTATCTGACGATGATCTCCGGCGGCGGCTTTTCCAACGCAAGTATTTTTGCGCTGTCCATCACTCCGTATATCAATGCCAGCATTATCATTCAGCTGTTGACCGTTGCAATCCCTGCTCTGGAGCGTTTGGCGAAAGAAGGGGAAGCAGGTCGCAAGGTGATCGGTAAGATCACTCGTTTTGTGACCGTCGGTCTGGGCTTGATGCTCGGTATTGCGTACTATTTCATGGTGCGCAATAACTACGGCTCCAAAGTGCTGGTTGCTGAAGCACAAAAAGGCTTCGGTCAATGGTTTGCGGCAGTGGTTATCGTTCTCTGCTTCGTGGCGGGTTCCGCACTTATCATGTGGCTCGGCGAGCAGATCAACGAAAAGGGTATCGGAAACGGCATTTCCATTTTGTTGTTTGCCGGTATTCTGTCCGGAATCCCCTCCGCAGCTCGTACGCTGTGGGCGTGGTTCTATGAAGCGGGTATCGCGCAGCTCGGCACTTACTCGAATGCGATCTGGAACGTCATTTTGGTTCCGGTTGTTCTGATTATCTTCCTCGCGATGATCGGTTTCATCGTGTTCATGGGCGATGCAGAACGCCGCATTCCGGTGCAGTATGCGAAGCGCGTTGTCGGTCGTAAAATGTACGGCGGACAAAACACCTTTATTCCGATCAAAGTCAACATGTCCGGTGTTATGCCGATCATCTTGGCGGTTTCGATCGTGTCGCTGCCCTCGATTCTGCAGCAGTTCTTCAGTTGGAAAGACAACTGGTTCCTGTCTGCGTTCCATCAGGACAGCTGGGTGTATATCCTCGTTTATTTTGTTATGATCATAGGCTTTGCCTTCTTCTATGTCACGATCCAATATAATCCGTTGGAGATGGCGAATAATCTTCGCAAAAACTCCGGTGCGATCCCCGGCTATCGTCCGGGCAAGCCCACTTCGGACTATATCAAACGTGTGTTGAATAAGGTGACCTTGATCGGTGCATTGTTCCTGGGCTTTATCGCCCTGTTCCCGAGCGTTTTCGGTAAACTCAGCGGCTTCTACGGATTGACGCTGGGCGGCACGTCCCTCATGATCGTGGTGGGCGTTGCGCTGGAAACCACGCAACAGATCGAAAGCCAGATGATGATGCGCCATTACAAAGGCTTCCTCGAGTAACAACTATCCCATCCGACCCGTCCGGCGGGTCATCCGTCGGACGGTCGGGTATGTTTGTTTGCAAAAGAGAGGTTGTAATTCTATGAGGCTGATTTTGTTAGGTGCTCCCGGTGCCGGCAAAGGCACACAGGCTGAAATGATCAGCGAGCATCTACACATCCCCACAATCTCCACGGGTAACATTATCCGTGAAGCGCTGAAAAGCGGCACGGAGATGGGCCTGAAAGCCAAAGCGTTTATTGACTCCGGTAAGCTCGTTCCCGATGAAGTGGTCATTGCAATCATCCAAGACCGCCTCAAAAAGGACGATTGCCAAAACGGATTCATTCTCGATGGCTTTCCGCGTACCATCCCCCAAGCCGAGGCGCTTGACCGCATGGGCGTTGTTATTGACCGCGTTATCGCTTTAGAGGTCGCGGACGAAACGATTGCTCGGCGTGTATCGGGCCGCCGTGTTTGCTTGGCTTGTGGTGCCACCTACCACGTCGACTATAAAAAGCCGATGACGGACGGTGTGTGCGACAAGTGCGGCGACACCCTTGTTCAGCGCAAGGATGACCATCCCGACACGGTCAAGGAACGCCTTGAGGTGTATCACGAACAGACGGAACCGCTTAAAGATTACTACGCAAAAGCGGGTAAACTGGTGACAGTTGAGGGACAAGAAGCAGTTGAAGATACAACGCGTCTTACCCTCGCAGCGGTTGAGGCCTAAATCGATGATATGTATCAAAAACAGCCGGGAGCTTTCCTTAATGCGGGAAGCATGTGTTATCTCGGCGAGAGCGTTAAAGTTGGCGGGTGAGGCAGTCGAGCCCGGTGTCACTACCGGTGAGATCGATCGCTTGATTCGTAAGTATATCGAGAGCCAGGGCGCTAAGCCTTCGTTCCTCGGATATGCGGATTACCCTGCCAGCGCTTGTATTTCTGTGAACGAAACGGTTATCCACGGCATACCGGACAAACGTGTTATCAAAGCGGGCGATATTGTCAGCATTGGTGTGGGCGCGTATTTGAACGGTTATCAGGGCGATAACGCTGCTACCTTCGGTGCCGGTGAGGTTTCCGAAGAAGCGAAAGCCCTGATGGAAGCCACCCGCGAAAGCCTGTATGAAGGCATTGCGGCGGCGACGGCGGGCAATCGCGTCGGCGATATCGGCGCAGCGGTTCAGCGGTATGTCGAGATGCGTGGTTACTCGGTCGTACGACAGTTTGTCGGCCACGGAGTAGGCACGAATCTGCACGAAGACCCCAGCGTTCCGAATTTTGGGACACCCGGTCGAGGCCCACGCTTGCTACCGGGAATGACCTTAGCCATTGAACCTATGATCAATAAGGGCGGTCCGGAGGTCGAAATTTTATCCGACGGATGGACGACCGTCACAAAGGATCGTCAATTGTCTGCTCATTTCGAGCACACCATTGCGATCACAAAAGATGGACCCGTTATATTGACCATGCCGTAACGAAAGGGAGGAACCAGCATGTCCAAAGCGGACGTTATTGAACTGGAAGGTGTCGTGGTCGAGGCGTTGCCGAATGCAACATTCCAAGTGGAGCTTGCGAACGGCCACCAGATACTCGCGCATATTTCCGGAAAACTGCGGATGAATTTTATCCGTATTCTGCCCGGTGACAAGGTCACGGTGGAAATGTCCCCGTATGACCTGACCAAAGGGCGCATTACCTGGAGAACCAAATAAAGGACGCAGGTCTATGACCTGACCGACTATCAAAGGAGGCATTTTCATGAAAGTCAGACCTTCTGTAAAGAAAATCTGCGAAAAGTGCAAGATCATCAAACGCAAGGGCCGCATTATGGTCATTTGCGAAAACCCCAAGCATAAGCAGCGTCAGGGCTGATCCCGACGACTGAAAGCCGTCATACGACGGCAAAACCGAAAGGAAGGATACTATTATGGCTCGTATAGCTGGTGTTGACCTGCCCAGAGACAAACGCGTAGAGATCGGTCTTACCTATATCTACGGTATCGGCCGCAAAACGGCTAATGATATCCTCGCTGCATCCGGCGTGAATCCGGATACCCGTGTTCGGGACCTGACCGAGGATGATATTTCCAAACTCCGTGAGTACATTGATCACAACTGTGTCGTGGAAGGCGATCTGCGCCGTGACATCGCGTTTGATATCAAACGTTTGATCGAAATCGGTAGCTATCGCGGTCTGCGCCATCGCAAAGGTCTGCCGGTGCGCGGTCAGCGTTCCAAGACCAATGCGCGTACCCGTAAGGGTCCGAAGAAGACCATCGCCAACAAGAAGAAGTAAGCAGGAGGGATAGAGAATGGCTGCTGCAAAAACAACTGCGAAGAAGGGCACTGTCCGTCGCAAAGAGCGTAAAAATATTGAGCGTGGCGCCGCACATATCCAGTCCACATTCAATAACACCATTGTTACCATCACCGACACGCAGGGCAATGCGTTGTCCTGGGCCAGCGCCGGTGAACTCGGTTTCCGCGCCTCGCGGAAATCTACCCCCTTTGGTCCTCAAACGGCTGCGGAAACCGCTGCCAAAGCAGCAATGGAGCACGGTCTGAAGACCGTCGAAGTGTACGTTAAAGGTCCGGGCGCCGGCCGTGAAGCTGCGATCCGTGCTTTACAGACCGCCGGACTCGACGTTACCATGATTAAAGACGTAACGCCTGTCCCCCACAACGGATGCCGTCCTCCCAAGAGAAGACGCGTATAACACGAGAATTTAGGAGGTGCAACCAAAATGGCAAGATATACCGGTGCGGTGTGCAGACTTTGCCGCCGTGAAGGACAGAAATTGTTTTTGAAGGGCGAGCGCTGCTATACCGGCAAATGCGCCGTTGCCCGCCGTGCGTACGCACCCGGCCAGCATGGTCAGGCTCGTAACCGCAAGGCTTCGGAATACGGCAAACAGCTCCGTACGAAACAGTACGCAAGACGTTATTATGGTGTGCTCGAAGGTCAGTTCCGCCACTATTTTGAGATGGCGACCAAGATGACCGGCGTGACGGGTGAAAACCTGCTCCGTTTGCTCGAGTCCCGTTTGGATAACGTTGTGTATCGTCTGGGCTACGCCAGCTCCCGTGCAGAAGCTCGTCAGCTGGTTACCCAGGGTCATTTCACTGTGAATGGCCGCAAGGTCAACATCCCCTCTTACCTGACCAAGGTCGGTGAGGCGATCGCTGTGAAAGAGAACAGCCGCGCGCTCGACAAGATGAAGGCTATCGTTGAGGCGAACAGTTCCCGTCCCGTTCCGAAGTGGCTCGAGAAGACCGCTGAATGGGAAGCGAAGATCGCTGCGGTGCCTGCTCGTGAAGATATTGATCTTCCGATCGAGGAAACCCTTATCGTCGAGTTGTACTCGAAATAATCCGCGATATTGCACAAAGTTGCAAGTTTGCACGACACTTTACGAAACGCACGCGTACGCGTTGTGCGCGTGACGGTTCGTTCATTAAAAGGAGGGTTTTTGAATGATAGAGATTGAGAAGCCCAGAATTGAAGCGTTGGACCTCGCTCCCGACGGAACCTACGGTCGCTTTGTTGTTGAACCGTTGGAAAGAGGCTATGGCACGACTCTCGGAAACAGCTTGCGTCGTGTGCTGCTTTCCTCCTTGCCGGGTGTGGCGGTTACTTCCGTTAAAATCGACGGCGTTCTTCATGAGTTTTCCACTATTGAAGGTGTAAAAGAAGATGTGACGGAAATCGTCCTGAACATCAAGGATTTGGTTCTGAACCTGAACGGCGATGGACCGAAGACCGTGTACGTAGAGGCTGTGGGTCCCTGTGAGGTTACGGCGGGCTCCATCAAATGTGACAGCGAAGTCGAAATCCTGCGTCCCGAAACTCATATCGCGACGGTGGGCGAAAACGGCAAGCTGAACATGGAAATCACGCTGGACAAAGGCCGCGGTTACGTTCCCGCTGAACGCAACAAGCAGATTTTGCAGCCGGTCATCGGTGTGATTCCGGTTGACTCCATTTACACGCCCGTAGTTAAGGTCAACTATGCGGTTAGCAATACCCGCGTAGGTCAGATCACCGACTACGACAAGCTGAGCTTGGAGGTTTGGACCAACGGTACCATCTCTGCTCAGGAAGCTGTTTCGTTGGCAGCAAAGATCATCACCGATCACTTGGCACTGTTTGTGGATCTGTCCGGTGAAATGTATGCCGGCGATTCCATCATGGTCGAGAAAGACGACAAGGGCAAGGAGAAGGCTCTCGAAATGACGATCGAAGAACTCGATCTGTCGGTCCGTTCCTTCAACTGCTTGAAGCGTGCCGGTATCAACACGGTGGAAGATCTGACCAACAAGACCGAGGACGACATGATGAAGGTCCGTAACCTCGGCCGCAAGTCATTGGAAGAAGTTATCAACAAACTGGCGTCGTTGGGCTTTAGTCTGCGCGACGAAGAGGAATAAGAATTACTATTCCGCAGAATTCTGAAAAGGAGTGAATTCACATGCCCGGAACTCGTAAACTCGGCAGACCTACCGCTTCGCGTATGGCAATGCTGAGAGCGATGGTGACCTTCTTGCTGGAAAAAGGCCGTATCGAAACGACCGTTACCCGCGCTAAAGAAGTTCGCGCCATGGCAGAAAAAATGATCACGATCGCAAAACAGCCGACTTTGGCTAATAAGCGACTGGTATTCTCTTTTGTGACGAAAGAGAGCGTTTGCAAGAAATTGTTTGATGAGATCGCACCTTCCTACGAAGGTCGCAACGGCGGTTACACCCGCATCATCAAGATCGGCGCCCGCCGCGGTGATGCCGCTGAAATGGCAATCATCGAGCTCGTGAAATAAGTCACACAATCAAAAGACCTCGTCCATTTGGACGAGGTCTTTTTTTGCTGCAAATACGGGAAAGAGGCGTGCGTAAATTTACGAGCGTTTTTTGACATTTGATATTGATTTAGGCGTAGTTTTTGTATATACTGAAAGCAAGTCAAACGGTAAGGAGTGGGACGGTATGCTGTTTCCGATTGAAAACGAGATCCGACAAGTAAAAATTTTAAACGGTATGTGGAAATTCCGCAAGGAAGATCGTCTGTATCAGGGGGCCGAGGAAAAATGGTACGAGCGTCCCTTGACAAATTGTATTGAGATGCCGGTACCTGCCAGTTACAACGACATTACCACGGATAAAAAATTAAGAGATCACGTGGGTTTCGTGTGGTATGAGCGCGAATTTGCCATTCCTCGCGATTGGAATAACCAACGCATGGTGCTTCGTTTCGGCAGTGTGACACATCACGCGGTGGTGTATATTAACGGCAAAGAGGTTACCGCACACAAGGGCGGTTTTCTGCCGTTTGAGGTGGAACTGAACCCGCACGTGAACGTGGGCATGAACCGCCTGACAGTGTCGGTGAGCAACATTTTGGATCAGACGTGTATTCCATTCGGCTTTCTTGAAGAGTGTGACCCCGAGTGTTATCCGAAAGGCACCATGTCGCAACGGTACCAGTTTGACTTTTTCAACTATTCCGGTATCCATCGTCCCGTGAGAATCTATACCACGCCGACGGCCTATATCAAAGACGTGACCGTGACCACGGATATTTGCGGAACAGACGGCATTGTTAACTACCAAGTGGCAGTTGAGGGTGCTGCGGATTGTCAGGTTACGTTACTTGATGAAGAAGGCACGGTTGTTGCGCAGGCAACGGGATCAAACGGCGCCTTGCGCGTGAAAGACGCTCATTTGTGGGAAGTGCGTGCCGCGTATCTCTATCAACTGGATATCTGCGCGGGTGAGGATCATTACACCCTTCCCGTTGGTATTCGCACGGTCAAAGCGACCGCTACCCAAGTGCTTATCAACGATAAGCCGGTGTACCTGAAGGGCTTTGGCAAGCACGAAGACAGCGACATCAAAGGAAAAGGCTTGGACGAAGCGGTCAACGCGCGTGATTTTGAATTGCTGAATTGGATCGGTGCCAACTCTATCCGCACCTCGCATTATCCGTATTCGGAAGAATTGATGCAGATGGCGGATCGTCAAGGGTATTTGATTATTGACGAAGTTCCTGCGGTTGGTATGAACTTCTGGGCAGGCACGCCGGTATTTGTGGATGGTATGGTCGACGACAAAACGTTGGCGCACCACAAAGACGTGCTTTGTGAACTGTGTGAACGGGATAAGAACCATCCGTGCGTGATTATGTGGAACGTGTCGAATGAGGCGCAAACGCAGGATCCGAATGCGCTCGCCTATTTTACGGAGTTGGTCGATCTCGTGCGTTCGTTGGATAACACACGTCTGGTGTCAAACGTGACGGATAACGTGGCAGAGGTGGATACGGTAGGACATCTGTTTGACGTGGTTGGCGTGAACCGCTATCACGCGTGGTATTATGGTCACGATTTGGGAAAATTGGAGCTTATTTACCCCAAACTGACAGCAGAACTTCGCGCGTGGCACGAAAAGACGGGGAAACCCGTATTTCTATCAGAGTTCGGTGCTGATGCGATTGTTGGTAACCACAAGCTTCCGGAAACGGTATTTTCAGAGGAGTATCAGATCGAATATTACCGAGAGCATCACCGCGCCTTGGATGACTGTGAGTTTATTGTTGGCGAGCATCCGTGGGCATACGCGGATTTTATGACGCAACCGGGACTGAAACGGTTTGACGGAAACAAAAAAGGTATGTTTACCAGACAGCGTCAGCCTAAAGGTGTTGCCTTTTTGATGCGCGAGCGCTGGTTGAAAAAATAAGCGACAAACGCGTTATAACGAAAAGAAAAAGCTGTGTAGAAGTTTTCTACACAGCTTTTTATGTGTTGGTTATACTGCGATAATATGTATGTACCCTCTTATTTGAAAATTGCCATCAGCAGAGTTCCCAGTATCATTAAGCAAAGTCCGATAAAAGCTTTTATTGACAATTTTTCCTTGAACACGAAATACGAGAATATAACGGTTACCAGTATACTCAGTTTGTCTATCGGAACGACCACGCTGACAACGCCGTTTTGAATGGCGTAATAATAGCAAAGCCAAGAAGCTCCTGTTGCAACGCCGGAAAGTGTGATAAACAAAAGCTCCTTTTTGTCTATGTGTTTAATCTCTTTTTGTTTGCCTTTTGAAAGGACAATGATCCATGCCATAACGAGAACCACGCCCGTTCTGATTGCCGTGCCAAGGTTGGACTCCACTCCGAAAATACCGATTTTGGCAAGAATAGACGTCAGAGCAGCAAATACCGCTGACAGGACTGCGTATATCATCCAAACTTTGCTCTCGCTTGTTTGATCCGTCTGCTTCTTCTCTACCATCAGGAAAATACCGACAGCCAGTATGACGGTTGCAATCAATTTTACGGTAAGGTTTGACGTTTCGCCAAAACAGATAATTGCCAGTAACACAGTGAGTACGGTGCTTGACTTATCAATCGGAACGACCTTATTGATGTTGCCAAGTGAAAGTGCTTTGAAATAGCATATCCACGATGCACCTGTCGCAAGTCCCGATAAAACCAAAAACAGAAGCGACGTTGGCTCAATCGTTGTGATTGTATTTGCCGAGCCGACGATGAATACCATAATCCACGAAAAAACCAGGACGACGATTGTTCGCAAAACGGTTGCCACGTCTGAATCGGTTCTTTTAATGCCGCACTTGGCGAGTATTGATGTTAGTCCCGCAAAAATGGCAGAAAGACTTGCCGCTACAAGCCAAATCATACTGTCACCTCAGTTGCTTATTATATCGAAACTTGTCGATTGGTTTTATTATAATATATTTGAAATATTTGTCAAAGAGGAGATAATAAAACACCCGTAGTTTTTTAAAACTACGGGTGTTTTTTTATTGTTTGTAACCTTTTGGATTTTGAGATTGCCAGCGCCAAGCGTCACGGCACATATCTTCCAGACCGTATTCCGCTTCCCAGCCGAGCAGTTCTTTTGCTTTGGCAGGGTTGGAATAGCAAGTGGCGATGTCGCCGGGACGGCGGTCGACAATGGCGTAGGGAACGTCGATGTCGTTGACTTTCTTGAACGTGTTGACGAGGTCGAGAACGCTGTAACCGGTACCGGTGCCGAGGTTGACCGCCTCAACGCCGGTGGTTTTCAGAGCGTAGTTAACCGCGCAGACGTGACCGCGGGCGAGATCGACGACGTGGATGTAATCGCGCACGCCGGTGCCGTCGTGGGTGTCGTAATCGCCGCCAAAAACGGAGAGTTTTTCGCGTTTGCCCACCGCAACCTGGGTGACGTACGGCATCAGGTTGTTCGGGATGCCGCTCGGATCCTCACCGATGCGACCGCTCTTGTGAGCGCCGATGGGGTTGAAATAGCGGAGCAGGACGACCGACCAGTCGGGATCGGATACGCACAGATCTTGTAAGATGCACTCAATCATAAACTTGGTACGACCGTACGGATTGGTAACCGCGCCGACTTCCATCGTTTCATTGAGCGGGGAGGGGTTGTTCATACCGTACACGGTAGCAGATGAACTGAACACCATACGTTTGCAACCGAACTCGCGCATAACGCTGCACAGTACGAGCGTGCCGTTGACGTTATTATCAAAATACTCCAGCGGTTTTTCAACCGATTCGCCGACCGCTTTGAGTCCCGCAAAATGAATGACGACGTCGATCTTGTTTTCGCGGAAAATGCGGCGGAGTCCCTCGGCGTCGCGGATATCGCACTCATAGAACGGAAAATCCTTGCCGGAGAGTTCTTTGACGCGGTTGAGCGCCTCAATATCGGAGTTGTAGAAGTTATCCAAGACCACGATGTCGTGACCGGATGAAAGCAATTCAATGCAGGTATGGCTGCCGATATAGCCGCAACCACCGGTAATCAATATTGACATTTTTGGTTCCTCCCAGTATAGTATAAGTACAGTATAGCGTATTCCGTTGAGATTTTCAATGCTAAGATGGTGCTGTGACGAAAAATGCACGATTTTTGACAAAACGGCTATTGCGGAAAACGGCTTGACGGAGTACGATAAAAGAGTAGTTTTATGAAAAGAGGAATTGTATATGAAACCGACTCTCGTGATTATGGCTGCGGGTATGGGCAGTCGCTTTGGCGGACTTAAGCAATTAACGCCGGTTGGTCCGAACGGACAGTTGCTGATCGATTATTCGGTGTACGACGCCATTCAGGCAGGTTTTGGAAAGATCGTGTTTGTTATTAAGCACGCGATCGAACAGGAATTCAAGGAGCTGCTCGGTAACCGCATTGCCGAGAAGATCCCCGTGGAATACGTGTACCAAGAGTTGGATCGGTTGCCCGAGGGTTATACTGTTCCCGAAGGACGTACCAAGCCGTGGGGTACCGCGCACGCGATCTTGTGCTGCCGCGGTATTGTTAACGAGCCGTTTATGGTTATCAACGCGGACGATTTTTATGGTCGCGAAAGCTATCAATTGTTAGCGGATTTCCTCTCCAAGCCGCAGCCGGAAGGCCCGATGTCGTTTGCTATGTCGGCATACATTTTGGAAAACACCTTGACCGAAAACGGTTACGTTTCCCGTGGTGTTTGCTCGGTAGACGAAAACGGTAAGTTGTGCGGTCTTGTTGAACGTACCCACATTGAAATGGTGGACGGCAAAGCACAGTTCAGCGAGGACGATGGCAAGACGTGGGAAGTGTTGCCCGCCGGTTGTGCCGTTTCGATGAACGCGTGGGCGTTCCCCGCCGCGATGCTGGATCATCTGGACGAGCGTTTCAAAGCCTTTTTGGATACGACGGCAAAAGCCAATCCCGCAAAAGCCGAGTTTTTCCTGCCCTTTGCGGTCAACGATATGATGGCCGACGGCGAAGCCGAAACGACGGTGTTGCGCACCCCCGATCGTTGGTACGGTATGACGTATGCCGAGGATAAGATCGACGTACAAAACGCGATTGCGGATATGACTGCAAACGGTATTTATCCCGCTGAAATGTAAGGAGTGTCGAACATGACGATGGTAGAAATTGCAAAACAGTTTGCGTTAGATCGCGAGCCGATCAAGGCGGAGCCGTACGGCTGCGGACATATTAACGACACCTATTGTGTATATGCGGCAGATAAGCGCTATATTCTGCAACGCATCAATCACAACGTATTCCCCAACGTTGAAGGGCTTATGAGCAACATTCAGCGCGTGACCGAGACCATCCGTGAAAAGGTGGTGGCGGCGGGTGGTGATCCCGAGCGCGAGTGCTTGCAGATCATCCCGACCAAAGACGGAAAAGCGTATTTGGAGCACGAAGGCAACTATTACCGTATGTACGTGTTTGTAGAGCGCACGCTGTCGTTGCAGACGGTGGAAAACCCGATTCATTTCTACTATTCTGCGGTGGCGTTCGGTCAGTTCCAGCGCCGTCTTGCCGATTTCCCTGCCGAAACCTTAAGTGAGGCGATCCCGAATTTCCACAACACCGTAAACCGCTATAAGAACTTTGAGGCGGCGGTGGCGGCGGATAAGATGGGACGTGCCGCATCGCTCAAAGAAGAAATTGAGTTTGTGCGCGAGCGCAAAGCGGATACCGAGAAGGTCGTTGCATTGCTTGCGAGTGGCGAGCTGCCGTTGCGTGTGACGCACAACGATACGAAGCTCAACAACGTGTTGCTCGACGATGAGACCGGTAAGCCGATGGCGGTAATCGATCTGGATACCGTTATGCCCGGCTCGTCTTTGTACGATTTCGGTGACAGCATTCGTTTCGGTACCAATCCCGCAGCAGAGGACGAGATCGATCTTTCCAAGGTGTATTGCGACGTTTCGTTGTTTGAAGAATATACCAAGGGCTTCCTTGAAGCTTGCGGCGAGAGTTTGACGGCGAAAGAGAAAGAGTTGTTGCCGTTCTCGGGTTATTTGATGACGCTGGAATGCGGTATTCGTTTCCTCACCGACTACTTGGAGGGCGACACCTATTTCAAGATCCATTATCCCGAGCAGAATCTCCATCGTTGCCACACGCAGTTTAAGTTGGCGGCGGATATCCAGGCAAAGATGGATGAACTCGGCGAGGTCGTGAAAAAGTACGACAAGTAAAAAAGCCGTTTAGGTTATCATAGCCACAGTGTTATTAAAAAGCGCCAAGTCTGATGACTTGGCGCTTTTTTGTGGTTATTTCTTTTTTCGTGCGATAACAGCGCCTCGGTACGCTGTGGGCGTGATGCCGGTTTGCTGTTTAAACGTTTTGGCGAAAACCGAATAGGCGTTAAATCCCGAACGGAAGCACACTTCGGTAGCATTCAAACTTGTGGTGGCGAACAGTTTCATAGCATAGGCGATTCGCACCGAGGAGCAATACGTTTTATAGTTCATCCCGGTTTTGTCCTTGAAGTATTTACTGAAATAGGGTACGGAGAAATTGGCTAACTGTGCCATTTCTTGAATGGAGAGGTTTTCGGTAAAATGTTCTTGGATATGCCGAATGACCGCGTCGATCGGTCCGTTTGTTTCGGAATGAGATTGGGGGAAGTTACGCAAAATGATTTTGAGGATGGCTTCAAAACACAGTGCGCTGACGTCCGTTGTTTCGGTGATAATCAATTCGCTTAATTGGATGATTTTTTGTAATTCGGTTTCGTCCAGCACCGTATATTTTTGCAAAGCACTTTTGGTGAAACGAGAAAATTCAGATAACGTTACGATACTGTCGCTGAATGTGAAGTTGATCAGCTCGATGGCGTTGTCGCCTTCGGCGGTGATGGAGTGAAAGTCAAGTGGTGAATTGACAGAGAGGAATCCGCGTGTCATTTCAACGTGTTGACCGTTAATGTTACAAGTTCCCTTGCCGCTGACAACCAGTTCTATCTCGCAAAACGCGTGGTCGTGCAGGATGCTGTTTTGGACGGAACGTTTTGAAACCTGCAACCCTTTTTCAATGTTTCTGGCGGTAGGAAGAGTTCTGTGAGTCGCGTACATACGGCACCTCCCGAAAATGGAACACTGCTTAAATTTTAATCAAAAAAGATGAAAAAACGAGGAGAAACGCCCCTTTTAGTGTGTTATTTTTAAGGTGAAAGGGGAGAAAGTAATGAAAAATGTATTATTGATTGCCGGAGCCGGAGCCATTGGCAGCTATACGGCCGAAGAATTGGTGGCTCGCGGCTTTGATGTGGATATTATAACATTGGACCGCTTGGAAAACAAGCCGCATATTCGCTATATTAACGAGCGGGCGACGGTGGCGTTTTACCGAACGTTGCTTAGTGAAAAAACATATGACGCAATCGTGGATTTTATGGACTATGATTCCGCCCATTATGAAGAGGTGTTGCATCTGTTGGCTTCCCATACCGAGCAACTGATATATTTATCCTCTTATCGGGTGTATGGAGATGCCGAACACCCCGTTCGGGAAACGTCACCGAAACAGGATGCGATGTTCCCGCCCGACAGCCGTATTTTTGAGGTGGATACGTATCCGATCAATAAAATTCGGTGTGAGCGCATCATTCGCAATTCGCCGTATGCCGACAAAGTTACCATTGTGCGCCCCGTTATTTCCTTTTATCGTAAAAACCTGTCTTTTATTACGACGAAATTCTACACCCTGATCGAGCGTTGCCGTGCGGGCAAACCGATCTTGGTGCCGGAAATCACCAAGACGGTAGCGGCGGGATATAGCTTTTCGGGGAACGTCGGTAAATTGTTGGCGCATCTTGTATTAAACCCTAAAGCTTACGGTGAAGCGTTTACGCTGTCAGCGGGAGAGCAAAAAACGTGGGGAGAAATTGCGGAGTATTTCAGTGAAACGTTAGGAGCGGAATTCGTTTGGGTGGATACGGAATCGTATTTACAATACGGCGCACCTGCGTTTGAACGGGAACGGTATGGTTTATTGTACGATCGCGCCCTTGATCGTGACGTGGACGTATCCAAGGTAATGGAAGTCACCGGTTTAACGTCGGCGGATTTTGTAACGATCGAAAGCGCGATCCGACAGATCGTTACCGAACTCCCTGATGATATGAGTGCGTTTGACAGTACGGGTGTGCTGCAGGAGATTGACGATAAAATGGATCTTTATCTGCAGCGTGTAAGGGGGTAACACTATGCGAAAAGTACGTGTTGCGCAGATCGGGACGTCTTGTACCACGCACGCCGCTCCCATATTGGAGGAATTGCTGAAACAAACGGATACATTTGAGGTGTTGGGATACGTTGATGTGGGTGATCGTCGTCCGATGACGTTATGGCCTGTGTATGATTGTGTTCCCAAACTGACGCTTGACGAATTGTGGGCTTTGCCGGATCTGGACGGCGTTATTATTGAATGCGACGAGGATAAGCAAACGCAGTATGCGTTGATGGCGGCCGAAAGAGGCATTCCGATCCAAATGGATAAACCGGGCAGTGAATCAGATGAGGAATATGATCGGTTGATTGACTTGGTGGAAGAAAAGGGGATTCCGTTTCGCGTCAGTTATATGTACCGCACGAATCCGTCGGTGAAATATGCTCTCGACGCCGTGAAACGCGGTGAGTTGGGGGACGTGTATTGTGTTGAGGGGCAGATGAACATCTACCATGATGCGATGTTTCGCAATACCTATCAATACTACCACGGCGGAATTATGTTTTACCTTGGTTGCCATATGGTGGATATTCTGTATAGCTTTTTGGGAGAACCCGAACGTGTTATTCCGTACAATACCTTTGTTGGTGAGGCGGACGTAAAGAGCAAAGATTTCGGCTTGGCAATTTTCGAGTACCAAAACGGACGGTCTATTGCCAAGGTTACTTCTGCAGAGCATGGCGGAGCGCCCAATCGTCGCTCTATTGTCATCTGTGGTACGAAAGGTACGATTGAGATTCGTCCGATCGAATATCCTGTCGGAAACGGGTTGGATCAAAGCGACGTCGTGCGCACGTATGCAGACGGACGGCAAGAAAAATTCTCGTTCGGGCCGTATGGGCGCTATACCGAAATGTTGGCGGATTTCGCAGCGATTCTGCGCGGAGAAAAGGTCTTTGACAAAGAGCAGTACGCCTATGAGAGAATGGTACATAAGTTAGTGCTGAAAGCTTGCGACGTGAGTGTTAAGGGATAAGTTGATTCTGTGCGACGTTTCGGTTATACTATCGCTAATGGGTAAAGGCAAAGGAGATATACGATGGCTATTCAGTTTTACCAAGAGTCGATGACTTTTAAGTTGGACACAGAACGGTCGAGTTATGTGTTTTACGTAAATTCATTCGGGAAATTGATCCATTTGTATTACGGTGCTAAAATTCATGATACAGACGTGTCGTATTTACAATACGAAGGGTATCGAGAATTCCATCCCAATGCGTTTGCAGAGGATAGTGGATTTTCTCTCAACTCGGTTTTGCAAGAATATCCGACGTTTGGTTGCGGTGATTACCGTCGCAGTGCCTTGGCTGTTCGCGGAGAGAATGGTTGCCTAAGTACAGATCTTACATATAAAGGGTATCGCCTTGTTGAGGGGAAATATGCGCTGGAGGGGTTACCCGCCGTATACGATGACGGCAAAGCCGCGCAGACGTTGATCGTGACGATGACGGATTCTCTCACGGGGGTAGAAGTGGAGCTGCTGTATGCCGTTATAGATGGTTATGATGCCATTATGCGTGCTGCAAAGATTCACAACAACGGACACGTTACGCTGACGTTGGAACGTGCTGCATCGTGCGTTGTGGATTTTAATACGATGGATTTTGATTTGATTCATCTGCAAGGTCGTTGGGCGCGTGAACGGCAAGTCGAGCGGGAAGCACTTACGCACAATGTTCGTACTGTTTCGAGTTTGCGGGGGGCTTCGGGTCACGTTCATAATCCGTTCGTAGCCTTGGCATCCAAGCACGCTACCGAAGACGACGGGGACGTATACGGATTCAGTTTGGTGTACAGTGGCAGTTTTGCCATTGAAACGGAGTGCGATTCCTTGGATCAAACGCGTGTGGTGATGGGGATTCATCCCGATGACTTTTCGTGGCGTTTGGCACCCGGCGAAACGTTTACCGCTCCCGAATCTGTCTTGGTGTTTTCTGCAGAGGGCTTGGGTGAGATGTCACGCACGTTCCATTCCCTGTATCGTAATCAGTTGTGTCGTGGTGAATGGAAAGCAAAGCGGCGCCCCATTTTAATTAACAGCTGGGAAGCTACCTATTTTGATTTTACTGCCGAAAAGCTGTTAGGTCTTGCCAAAGAAGCGCGAGATTTAGGGGTCGAAATGCTCGTTGTGGATGACGGTTGGTTCGGTCATCGTAACAGCGACAACGGTTCTATGGGTGACTGGTACGTGAACCGCGAAAAATTACCACAAGGACTCAACGTGTTGGTAAATGACGTACGGGCGTTGGGCATGGAGGTTGGCATTTGGTTCGAACCGGAAGTTGTTTCTGAAGATTCCGAACTGTTCCGTGCTCACCCCGATTGGGTGCTGTGCGCGCCGGGCAGAACAGCATCGCTTGGTCGGAACGAATACGTATTGGATTTGACACGTGGCGATGTGCGTGATTATCTTGTTGACACGGTTTCCGGCGTGTTGAACGAGGCGGATATACGATACGTTAAATGGGATTTTAACCGAAATCTGACAGAAATAGGCAGCGCTGCTGTTGATAGAGAACGTCAGGGTGAAGTTATGCACCGATACGTACTCGGCATATATGAGGTTTTGGAGCGGTTGCACACGTTGTTTCCGCACGTTTTGTTTGAAGGTTGTTCCGGCGGTGGCGGGCGGTTTGATCCGGGGATGCTGTATTATTTCCCTCAGATTTGGACCAGCGACAATACCGATGCCGTGGAGCGGTGCAAGATTCAGTATGGCACGTCGTTTGCGTATCCGTTGTCGGCTATGAGCGCGCACGTTTCTGCTGTTCCCAATCACCAGACGGGGCGGGTGACACCGCTTGTGACACGCGGTAACGTTGCCTATACCGGCTCGTTTGGTTATGAGTTGGATCTTTTTCAGTTGGGAAAGACGGAAAAAGCGGAAATCCGTCGGCAGATCACTTTTTATAAGACGTATGCTTCGGTGTTTGCAAACGGCGACTTTTATCGTTTGGTCAGTCCATTTGACAATTCGCATTATTGCGCATGGGAAGTTGTGTCAGAAGACAAGCAGAGAGTTATTACAACGTTTGTCGTCACGTGCTCGTATCCGTATATGTCGGTGAATCTACGATTAAAAGGATTGGCACCCGACAGACGTTATCGGTGTTCGGTGGATGGTCGCGTGTATTATGGTGATACGTTGATGAATGCCGGGTTAAACCTTAACGGTAGTTACGCGGACGGCGACAGTTTGTTGTTGACTTTTGATATGATTTTGGAGTGATAGCCTGTGAAAAAAATTGTATTTGTTTCAAAAAACAACGCACAGCTTGTAGACGTTGAAGATCGGATGCCGTCTTTCGGCGAAGTAAGGGTGAAACTTGCTTTTTCCGCGATCAGTTCCGGCTCGGAGCGTTCGGGCTTAACGGGAAACGAGGGTGCAGGAAAAGAATTTCAAACCGGCTTTCCTGTTGCTTTGGGATATAGCGGGAGCGGTATTATTACACATGTTGGTGACGGTGTGGACGGAGTACGTGTGGGTGATGCGGTGATGGTACACGGCGGCGGACATCAACAGTTTTGCACGGTTTCTGCGAACGAGGTATTGCCACTTCCGCAAGGTGTCGCGTTGGATCAAGCGGCGCTGGTAATAATTGCAGGGTTTTCATTGGCTGCGATTCGCAAAGCTCGGTTGGAAATCGGTAATGCGTGTTTAGTTGTTGGGCTCGGGCCGCTTGGTTTGTTTGCCGTGCAGTACGCGAAATTATCGGGGGCTTATCCTGTGATTGCGGCGGATTTTTCAAGTGATCGACGTGAGCTTGCCTTAAAAATGGGGGCGGACGTGGCGTTGGATCCGATGGCAGCTGATTACGCGCAACAGGTCAAAGAGTTGACGGATGGTGGCGTAGCGGCGGCCGTTGAAGTGACAGGCAATCCCAAAGCATTAAAACAAACGCTTGCTTGTGTGCGAAAGTTCGGGAAAGTGGTTCTTCTGGGTTGCACGCGCACCATAACGGAAGTGGATTTTTATCACGACGTACATTGGCCGGGTATTGAGTTGATCGGTGCCCATAGTGGTGCGCGACCCCGTGCAGAGTCGTACCCCGGTATGTGGACGGAAATGGATGATTGTCGCGTAACGTTGGACTATTTGGCAGCAAAGCGTTTGGATTTTGCGGCGATGATCAGTGAATACCATTCGCCTAACGATGCCTATGACGTTTACGAGCGTTTGGCATTTGAAAAGGCGTTCCCGGTCGGCGTTTTGTTTGATTGGTCGTTGTATCAAGAATCCTAAATCGGGATACGGTTATTCTTGCAAATATTGACAACTTTTTTAATGTATGATATAGTGATGACAAATCGTAGATAGAGGTGCGGTGTGTATCAGTAGCGCGGAAAAACCGTGGGGACGGGCGCGCGAAAGGACAGATCGCCGAAGTTTCGGGAGCGGGCCCTGCCGCACCGATGCTGGTTGGCTGCAAAAGATGTTGTCAACTGTCACAACCGTGGAGCGCTATCGATCAATTGGTTTGACTGTCGTGATCGTTCCATCAAGTGAACGGTCACGATTTGTTTTTTGTAGGAGGGAACATTATGAAAAGAACCAGAAGACCCCGCTGGCTGACAGTTTCCATCATGTGCTTGGTCGTGTTTTTGCTGACGACCTTTGCGTTGACGGTTTCTGCAGACGGTGAACCGACAGAGGCAGCACCCTCGTCTGACGTGGTGTTTACGTTGGATGACGTGGAATACGATCTGTCGGACGGCGAATCCGCGCAAGCGTACGTTGACAGTTATGCCGATAACCTGAATGCGGACCCCGATTTTGATACGCACTTGGAAAAGGCGTTGGCGACTGTTCGCGAATCGGTGTCACAATATGCGACGATTTGGGCTTTGTTGCCGCCCGTGATCGCTATCGTGTTGGCGCTGATTACCAAAGAGGTGTATTCCTCGTTGTTTGTCGGTATTTTGGCCGGCGGTTTACTCTATTCGAATTTTAACTTTGAGGGCACGGTCGTTCACGTGATCAGCGACGGTTTTGTCGCCAGCTTGGCTGACAGCTATAACGTCGGTATTTTGTTATTCCTTGTAATGCTTGGCGCGTTGGTCGCTATGATGAACAAGGCGGGCGGCTCGGCGGCGTTTGGTCGTTGGGCGACGAAGCACATCAAGAGCCGTATCGGCGCGCAACTTGCGACCATCGCTCTTGGCGTGTTGATCTTCGTTGACGACTATTTCAACTGCTTAACCGTTGGTTCGGTTATGCGTCCCGTGACGGACGAGCAGAAGATTTCGCGCGCGAAGTTGTCGTACCTCATTGATGCGACGGCAGCGCCCATTTGCATTATTGCCCCGATCTCGTCGTGGGCAGCGGCGGTTTCCGGTTTTGCGGCTGCCAGTGGCGCTGAAAATGGTATGGCGTTGTTTATCAGCGCGATTCCGTACAACTTCTATGCGTTGCTTACGATTGCGATGATGCTCTTCCTTGCTTTCACAAAAACCGATTTCGGCCCGATGAAGAAGCATGAGGACAACGCGAAAAACGGTGACATCTTCACTGTTGAGGTGGAAGAAGCCGTTGAGAATATGCAAGGAAACCCCAAGGGCCGTGTGTGGGATCTGGTTGTGCCGATCCTGTTCTTGGTTGCTTCTTGCGTTGTTGGTATGATTTATTCCGGCGGATTCTTTACCGCCGATTCGGATGGTTATATGAACTTCATCACCGCGTTCTCGAACTGCGATGCGTCGGTTGGTCTGGCGTACGGTTCGGTCGTAGCGCTTCTGTTTGCGGTGATCTATTTCTCGCTGCGTGGCGTGATCTCGTTTAAGAACTGCATGGCTTGCGTGCCGGAAGGCTTTAAGCTGATGGTGCCCGCAATCATGATTCTGACCTGTGCGTGGACGCTCAAGGCAATGACCGACAGCCTCGGCGCGAAGATCTTTATTTCGCAGCTCGTGGAGCAGTCCGCCGGTTCGTTTGCGCTGTTCCTGCCCGCTATCATCTTCCTGATCGCGGTTGGTCTGTCTTTTGCGACGGGCACGTCGTGGGGTACGTTCGGTATTCTTATCCCGATTGTGCTCAGCGTGTTCGGTGCCGAGTCCGGTGTGATTACTGTGATCGCGATCTCCGCTTGTATGGCGGGTGCGGTGTGCGGTGACCATTGCTCGCCCATTTCGGATACCACCATTATGGCGTCTGCGGGTGCACAGTGCAATCACATCGCGCACGTGTCCACACAGTTGCCGTATGCGTTGCTCGTTGCCGCCGTATCCTTCGTCGGTTACGTGCTGTGCGGTTTCGTGCAGAGCGCGTGGGTGGTACTGCCCGTCTGCTTGGTGCTGTTGTTTGCCGCGATCCTCGCGATCCGTGCGATTCAAAAGCGCAAGGCTGCGTAAGAAATACTCATAAGCAAAGCGCCTCGACGAATAGTCGAGGCGCTTTTTCTATCGTGAACGATTGCGATAAGCGAGGGCGGTCATACCGGTTGCCGTCTTAAAGGTTTTCATAAAATGCAGTTCGTCGTTAAAGCCGCAGGACAGTGCGATGGTTTTTACGGGCAGTTCGCTGGTGGATAACAGATGTTTGGCGTGCTCCAAGCGGCGGGTGATGAGGTATTGCTTGACAGATAGCCCGTACGCCGCTTTAAACTGCCGACACAAATGCGAATGACTGATGTATAACGTGCGGCACAGCGTATCAATGGAGAAGTTGTTATGGGTAAAGTTGGCATCGATAATCTCCTTGGCGCTTGCCATACTGCGCGGTAAAACGGCGTGACGGCAACGATGCACGATTTCGTAAAAGGCGGAAAGCACCAGATAATATTCGTCGCCGTCGGTGTCCTCAAGCGACAAAAATAAGCGTTCCAAGCATAAGCGGATGGCGTGCGGCGCCGCAAGAACGGGCTTTTGTTCCGAGAAACCCATCAGCTCACCGTACTGCGCGGCGCGTTCACCGCTTACGGCAAACCACACGTATTCCCACGGATCGTTCTCGTCGGGGTAATACAAGATCGGTTGATCCGGCGGCAGAAAGAACAGAGAGCCTGCGCCAACGGTGTAGGTATTGCCGCCGAAGAACAGCATTCCTTTTCCGCTGATAACGTAATGCAAGGTGTAATAACCTTGCAAGCGAGCCGAGTGAATCGGGGTTAAATCCGGCTTGGAAAAATCGTTGTAGCCGAGGTTGATAATATGCAGATCACCTTCGGACAGAAAGAAGCGGATATCTTGTTTTGAAAGAAAATTACCCATATATATCACCGAAAACAGTGTATCATATCGTTGTAAAAAAGTAAAGATGATAAAAAAACACAGTTTTTGTGATACAAAATCCCATTGCGTATACGCGGGATACGCGCTATGATAAAGAAAAGATGAAAAAGGAGCGGAAGGAATATGGATACAGTCAGAATTGGTGTTATCGGTCTGGGCGCGCGCGGCTTGCAGATCCTTAAGGATATTTTGTTGAAGATGGGCGACGTGCAGATCACGGCGGTATGTGATTCGTATGAGGATCGTGTGGATGACGCGGCAAAAGCGATTGTGGAAGCCGGTCAGGCAGAGCCGTTCAAGGCGACGGATTATCGTGAGGTGCTTGCGTGCGGTAACGTGGATGCGATCAGCATTTACACGGCTTGGGATATGCACGCGGAGATCGCGATCGCTTCGATGCGCGCCGGTATTCCGGTTGCCAGCGAGGTGGGAAGTGAGTATTCGATCAACAACTGCTGGCAGTTAGTGCGTACGCACGAGGAGACCGGCACGCCGTATATGTTTATGGAAAACTGCTGTTTCGGCAAGGACGAGTTGCTGGCGACTGCTATGATGCGCCACGGCTTGTTTGGCGAAGTGGTGCATTGTTCCGGTGTATACGGTCACGATCTGCGTAAAGAAGTTGCAGAAGGTATTCAGAATCGGCATTACCGTTTCCGCAATTATCGTGCTCGTAACTGTGAAAACTATCCCACGCACGAACTGGGACCTATGGCTATGCTGCTCAACATCAACCGCGGTAACCGTATGGTATCGCTGACGTCGGTTGCCTCGAAAGCGGCCGGTCTTAAAGCGTATATTGAAGAAACCAAGGACAAGGTCAACTATTCGGACGAGGTGCTGAATGCGACCTTCAAACAGGGTGACATTGTGCAGACCCTCGTTACTTGTGAAAACGGCGAAACGATGTTGCTCACGTTGGATACCACGTTGCCGCGGTATTATACCCGTGGATTTACGGTGCGCGGTACCAAGGGCTTCTATCAGCAGGAAACCAACTCCGTGTTTATTGACGGTGTGCATCCCGAAGAGTGCGAACTGGATACGTATCGCAACTATGAGAAGTTCTTAAACAACGCGACCGAGTATGAGAACGATTATCTGCCGTCGATTTGGAAAGATATCTCTGACGAAGTCAAAGAGATGGGTCACGGCGGTATGGACTATTTCACGCATCGCGCCTTTATCGAAGCGGTCAAAAACGGCACGCCGATGCCGCTTGACGTGTACGATGCAGCGGCGTGGATGGCGGTGTCCGTCTTGTCCGAGCAGTCTATCCGCGAGGGTGGTTCGGTACAGCAGATCCCCGATTTCACCAATGGCAAATGGATGTTCCGTCCGGCAAAGGATGTTGTGGAACTGTAAACGCAATAGAAAGGCGCCCCTTCCAAACGGAAGGGGCGCTTTTTGTTTAATAAATTAGTTGCATTCCGGAGTGAGCGGACCGGCAAGTTCTTTTAAGTAGAACAGTCTGCCGGGCAGCGTGGGAATGTAGGACGAGGTGAAGCTCGTGTTCGGACCGTAGTGCAAGGTGATGAGGAAGCTCATACCCTGCCAGCCCATGCCGCGGCCCAAGGTGCCGTCGGCGCCGCCCATGGCGTAGTCTGCCTGGAACATAAGGCCGGGGGCCATGGTGTTCGCAAAGCAGGGAACCAGCGTGGTGCGGCTCTTGAAGCTGGTGATCGCATTCTGCTCGATGGTCATCGGGGTCAATTTGGCGCCGATGCGGTACGGAGCGGCTTTCCACTCGGCTTCGGTAGCATAATCTTCAGCGAAGGTCGGCTCCCAGAACGCGATGTGGCACGCACGACCGATGCCGTATACCAACACGAGTTTGGCACCCTCTGCTTTCAGAGCGGCGATTTTCTCGGGGTAGGTGGGCAGGTTCGCTTTGGTAGCAAAGTTGCGCTGTGCGGGGGGAACGGTGTTCTCGCCGAGTTTATCAAAGAACGCCTGCTTCATGCTGTACTCAAACGAAGCGGGGTTATCGGACGGCAGGTTGTTACCATCGATATCCGACCACTCGTCCATATTGAAGGTGTACACGTGATCGCATTTGACGTCCCATTCTTTTAAGAAGTAGGAAGCCCATCTGTACATACCCATCGGGCCGACAGGCAGGATCATAGCGAGTTTCTCGCCGGCTTCGCGCGCCTTGCGGATGGTGTTGGCGATCTCGTGACCCATAAAAGTGTCAAAGTCGCTCAAGGATTCGCAAGCGATCGGGGTGAAATCATCGTTCCAGAACGCTTCGCGGGTAACACCCTTTTCGCAGCATTCGTCGATTCGTTTCATATCCCATCCCTTGGGAAAGTAGTTCTCCAGATCGGAGCCTTTAACGGTGCTTAAGAAATCCATTTTGTGTCCTCCTTAATATTTCTTGAACTTCCATTTTATTATAAAAACAACGGCGTAAAAAGTCAAGTCGTCCGTAAAAAAAGCGGGTGTTTGCGGTGCTTTTTTCTTGTACATTGGAAAAAAGTGTGATATACTGCATTATATATTGTTGTTATTTGGAGGACACCCCTATGGCAGAGCGCAAAGAATTAGCCAAAACATATGATCCGCGCGAGGTAGAGGACCGTATTTACGAGTTCTGGACGAAGGGCGGCTGGTTCCATGCAGAACCGAATCCCGAAAAGGAACCGTATACCATCGTGATCCCGCCTCCGAACGTTACGGGTCAATTACATATGGGACATGCCTTGGACGAAACCTTGCAGGATATTCTCATCCGCTTTAAGCGTATGCAAGGGTATGAGGCTTTGTGGTTGCCCGGTACCGATCACGCATCCATTGCGACCGAAGCCAAGGTCGTAGAAGCTATGCGCAAAGAGGGGCTTACCAAAGAAATGCTCGGTCGCGACGGCTTTTTGGAGCGCGCATGGGCTTGGAAAAATCAATACGGCAACCGCATCGTCGGTCAGCTGAAAAAACTCGGATCGAGCTGTGACTGGGAACGCGAGCGTTTTACCATGGATGAGGGTTGCTCGGAAGCGGTCAAAGAGGTGTTCGTGCGTCTGTATGAGCAGGGGCTGATTTATCGCGGTAACCGTATGGTTAACTGGTGCCCGCACTGCAACACGTCCATTTCGGATGCCGAGGTGGAGTACGAGGAAAAAGACGGGCATTTCTGGCATTTGCTGTATACCGTTAAGGAAACCGGTGAGAAGCTGGAACTCGCAACCACGCGTCCCGAAACGATGCTCGGTGATACCGCAGTGGCGATCAACGCGGAGGATGAGCGCTATAAGCATTTGCACGATTGTCACGTGATCCTGCCGCTCTTGAACAAAGAAATCCCGATCGTGTGCGACGAGCACGCGGATATGACAAAGGGTACGGGTGTTGTGAAGATCACGCCCGCGCACGACCCGAATGACTTTGAGGTCGGTAAGCGTCACGATCTGCCGATGATCCGCGTCTTTACCTATGACGGTCACCTGACCGGTGCTGCGGATAAAGCGGCGGCGGACGAGTTGCGTGCGTCCGGTCGTGCGGCGGTGGACGAACCCGAAGTGTTGGATTGCGGTAAGTATGCCGGTATGACGGCAATGGAAGCGCGCAAAGCGATCCTTGCGGATCTGGAAGCGGGCGGTTACCTGAAAGAGACCGAGCCGCGCAAGCACGACGTCGGTACTTGCTATCGTTGCCATCAGACCATTGAGCCGATGGTGTCCAAGCAGTGGTTCGTGAAGATGGAGCCGCTTGCCAAACCCGCTATTGAGGCGGTCGAAAAGGGCGAAATCAAATTCGTTCCCGAACGCTTTACCAAAAACTATATGAACTGGATGCGCGGCACGCGCGACTGGTGTATTTCCCG
>JAZQTM010000019.1:0-2168 GCA_045630765.1 Acutalibacteraceae bacterium
GACAACTTTGCCACCATCGTGGATGCTGTTCACGAAGGTCGCGGCATTTATGCTAATATCAAAAAGGTCGTCGGCTATCTGCTGGGTACCAACATCGGCGAAGTCATCACCGTCTTTGTCGCTACTCTGTTGTGGGGTATCTCCCCTCTCGTATCTATGCAATTGTTATGGATCAACCTCGTCACCGACTCCCTGCCGGCGATCGCGCTTGGTATGGAGCCCGTCGAAGACGGTGTTATGAACCAAAAACCGAAGCCGAAAAGCGAAGGTATCTTTGCCAACGGTTTTGGTGTTCGCATCGTGATTCAAGGTGTTCTGTTTGCCGTATTAACGCTCCTTGCGTTCTGGATTGGCTGCGGTTGTAAATCCATTGAAGACATCAAAAACCTCGCGCCCACAGATCTTCTGCTGCATCGTGGTGAAACAATGGCATTTATCGTATTGGCGCTTTGCCAGATCGTGCAAGCGTTCAACATGCGTTCCGACAGATCGCTGTTTAAGGTTGGCTTCTTTGGAAATAAGACCTTGAATTTGGCAGCGCTTGCGGCATTTGCCTTAACGTTGGCCGTCTGTCTGGTACCGGGTGTTCGTAACGCGTTTGAACTCGAACTGTTGCACGCATGGTACGATTACTTGATCTGCCTTGGTCTGGTGTTAGTACCGTTGGTAGTCATGGAATTGGCAAAAGCCATCGGACTTATCAAACCGCAAAAGTAATTGAATAAAACAGCCGCCACACGGCGGCTGTTTTTTCACCTTACAAGGAGTGTGCTTATGAAAAAGAGTACCAAGAACGCCCTGATTGCATCGGGTATCGTCGCGGGTGCAGCTGCGATCGGCGCGCTGTATCACGTGACGATGCAAAAAATGATGGACCTCGCTCTCAAACGCGACGAGCCAAAAAGCATCGATATGGAACGTGGACGCAATCTGTTGATGGGATCGTCGGCACTATCCAACGTAATGAGCCGAATTATGGATTCTGCCGCCGCTCTCGAACGGTGCGAATGCGAAACCATCACGATTACCGCAAAGGACGGTGTAACGCTTGTCGGTCACTGGCGCGTACCGCAACATCCCAAACGCGTCATTATCGCCATGCACGGCTGGCGGTCATCCTGGTCACAAGATTTCGGTATGATCGCTGATTTTTGGTATAACAACGACTGCGCCGTCCTGTATGCCGAACAACGCGGACAAGGCGAAAGCGGCGGTGAGTATATGGGATTTGGTCTTTTAGAACGCTACGACTGCTGCGAATGGGCATCTTATATCCACGAACGCATTGGCGGTAATCTGCCGATTTATCTGGCGGGCATCTCTATGGGTGCAACTACCGTGCTGATGGCAACAGGACTCAAATTGCCCGACTCTGTATGCGGAGTCATAGCCGATTGTGCGTTTACCTCACCGAGTGCTATTTGGCGTCACGTCGTTGAGAAAAACCTACATCTTCCCTACGTCCTGTACGGCGCCGTCGCCAGTGAACTTTGCAAACGCAAGATCAAGTTCAAGTCGGATGACTACACGTGTATGGATGCGCTTCGCGACAATACCATTCCCGTTTTGTTCATACACGGGACCGACGACAAGTTCGTACCTGTCGAAATGACATACGAGAATTACAAAGCTTGCACTGCCGAAAAACGCTTATTCATCGTCCCCGGCGCTGATCACGGTCTTTCCTATCTGACCGACTCGGACGAATACGAAAATGCCGTAAAGACGTTTTGGAACGAGTCGGAAAGCCAATTATAAAAAGCCTGCGTAATTTTCAAAAAGACACTTGACAAATCGCCAGCCCACGCGTATAATAGCATACGTTGCTTGAAGCAACTCGATATGCGGGTATGGCGGAATTGGCAGACGCGTTAGATTCAGGTTCTAATGGTCGCAAGGCTGTGCAGGTTCAAGTCCTGTTACCCGCACCAAGAAAAGCGGTACACCCAATATAGGGTGTGCCGCTTTTGTTTTTCACGAGGGTAACAGGACTTGAAGCTTAAGAAGGCAGACACCGTTTAGAAAAACAGTCCGGTGGACTGTTTTTTAGGTGGCTGGGGCGCAGACGGGCACCGCAAAGCGGTCGGCAAGCCGAGCAGATCGCGCAAGCGAGATGCGTCCTGTTACCCGCACCATATCGAGTGTTCATAACCAACTTGAAGGTTGGA
>JAZQTM010000020.1:0-11234 GCA_045630765.1 Acutalibacteraceae bacterium
ATGCCGTAACGTGGCGCATTTTCCGCTGCTTGAACGGCTTGGTTTTGTAAACGAAAACGACGCGTATACCATCTTCATTCCCAACTTTTTTATGCGCCCGTGCAGCGGTTGCAGCGGCACTTGACGAAAACTGAACATAAATAGACGAATTCTTTCGATTTTATAAGCAAAAAACCTTGTTATTTTTGGCAAAATACGGTATACTGTATTCAATAATTATCATGGCGCAGGATTGGCTTTTTTAGCAGGACTGCTGTATGGAGGTTAAACGATATGAGCAAGCAAGCGTCCGCGGCGCTTACGCGTCTGGAACAGTTCTTCGATCCGGGAACGTTTGTTGAAATCGATCGCTTGATGAAGGACGGGGGAGAACCTGTTCCGGTTGTCGGCGGTTACGGTTTGGTGAACGAATCTCCGGTATATGCTTTTGCACAAGACCGTACGGTCTGCAGCGGTGCTGTAGGAAAAGCACACGCCGCTAAAATTAAAACCGTATATCGTCTGGCAGCACAAAACGGTGCTCCCGTTGTCGGTTTGTTTGACAGTGACGGTGCACGTTTGGGTGAGGGCCTGGATGCGATGGATGCCATCGCGGATATTCTCGCATCGGCAAACGATCTGTCCGGTGTTGTGCCGCAGATCGCGGTGGTGCTGGGTGCTTGTGTCGGTTCTTCTGCTTTGATTGCAGCGGCTGCCGACGTTGTGATTGCCGCCAAAGACGCCGACTATTATCTGAACGTCGGTGATGAGAACAGCAAAGCGGATGTTAGTGCAGAAAATGCAGATGAGGCGATCGCCAAAGCACGCGAGTTGCTCTCTTATCTGCCATCTAATAACCTGGCAGTTGCCCCGCTGTTTGAAACCGTGAATCCCGCTGCTGTGGACGGCACCGATGCCGCCGCGATCATAGCGGATGCCGGTTCGCTTTTCAAACTGTATAACGACGATGTGGCGGCGTTTGCCCGTGTGAACGGTGCCGCTTGCGGTATTATTACCTTGTCGGGTGATCCGATCTCTTGTTGTGCCGCGTCGCGTGCCGCTCGCTTTATGCGTTTGTGCGACAGCTTCTCGTTGCCGGTTATCACGGCAGTAGATGCCGCCGGCTTTAAGGGGCTTAAATGTGCCTCCAAGATCACGCAGGCGTACGCGGAGGCAACCACCGCAAAATTGACGCTGGTTACCGGTAAAGCCTACGGTGCGGTATACGTTGCTGTGGCGGGTAAATTTGCCGGTGCCGATGCCGTGCTGGCGTGGCCGGATGCATCGATTTCTCCGCTTGCTCCCGAAACGGCTATCCACATTGTTTGGAAAGATCGCTTGAGCGAAATGAACGATCCCGCAAAAGATCGCGCGGCTCTTGCTGAAGAATATCGCAAGACCTGTTGCAACGCTGAGGCGGCTGCCGCACAGGGCGCGGTTACGGATATCGTCACTCCCGAGCAAACGCGTGCACACGTGGAAGCATTCCTTGAGATGCTCTCCGGCAAGCGCGTCAGCAAATTACCGAAGAAACACGCGAATATTCGCTTATAATGGGCTCTTGCCTGAATGTGAAAGGAAGGTTTAAGTACTATGAAACGTTTTAACATCACCGTCAACGGCAAGGCCTATGACGTACAGGTCGAGGAAATCGGCGGAGCAGCACCTGCTGTTGCTGCCCCCGCTCCCGCAGCTGCTCCCGTGGCAGCTCCTGCTCCCGTGGCAGCTCCCGCTGCTCCCGCTCCGGCTGCTGAGTCGGCTCCTGCGGCAGCTCCCGCTGCCCCCGCAGCAGGTGCGGAAACCGTTTCTGCTCCCATGCCGGGTACTATCGTCAACATCGTGGTTTCTGCCGGTCAGTCGGTCAAATCCGGTGACGTGTTGCTCGTGCTGGAAGCTATGAAAATGGAAAACGAGATCATGGCCCCCCGCGACGGTGTCGTTGCCGGTGTTCATGTCAACAAAGGCGATAGTGTCGATTCCGGCACGCTGCTCGTATCTCTGCAATAATTCGGGAAAGGAAGGATCACCATGGCAAAGGTTGGTATTACCGAAACGATCCTGCGTGACGCGCACCAATCGCTGATCGCCACCCGTATGACAACGGAGGAAATGTTGCCCGCACTGGAATTGTTGGATGAGGTTGGTTATCATTCCTTGGAGTGCTGGGGTGGCGCGACGTTTGATTCTTGCTTGCGATTCTTGAACGAGGATCCGTGGGAGCGCTTGCGCACTCTTAAAAAGCATATGCCCAAGACGCCTCTGCAAATGCTCTTCCGCGGTCAGAATATGCTCGGTTATCGGCATTACGCGGACGACGTGGTGGAATATTTCGTACAAAAAGCGGTAGCAAATGGTATCGACGTGATCCGCATCTTTGATGCGCTCAACGATATTCGTAACCTGGAAACGTCTATTAAAGCCGCTAAAAAAGAAAAAGGCGCGCACGTACAGGTTGCAGTGAGCTACACTACCGGTCCGGTGCACAACGTCGAGCATTTTGTTAAGTATGCAAAACAGCTTGAGGAAACGGGTGCAGATTCCATCTGCATTAAGGATATGGCGGGCTTGTTGGTGCCGTATGACACGTATACGCTCGTCAAGGAGATCAAAAATGCAGTTTCCATTCCGGTTCAACTGCACTCTCACGCCACGGCGGGTATTGCCGATATGGTGCTGATGAAGGGTGTCGAGGCGGGTGCTTCCGTAATTGACACGGCCCTTTCCCCGTTGTCGATGGGTACTTCTCATCCGGCGACCGAATCTATGGTCGCGGCGTTGGCGGGTACGGAATACGATACCGGTTTGGATCTTGTGAAACTCAAAGAGGTCAGCGCTTATTTTGCCGGTCTGCGTAAGAAGTATCTGGAGAACGGCCAGCTCAATCCGAAGATGCTGGAAGTTGATACCAATGCGCTGATTTATCAGGTGCCGGGCGGTATGCTTTCCAATCTGGTCAGCCAGCTCAAGCAAGCGGGCAGAGAAGATCAGTTGGAAGAAGTGCTGATGGAAGTTCCGCGCGTGCGTGCGGACGCCGGTTATCCGCCGTTGGTTACCCCTTCGTCCCAGATCGTGGGTACACAGGCGGTGTTCAACGTTATCGGCGGCGAGCGCTACAAGATGGTTACCAAAGAGTTTAAGGGCTTGGTGCGCGGCGAATACGGCGCAACACCTGCGCCGATCGATCCCGAATTTGTCAAGAAGATCATTGGCGACGAAGAGCCCATCACCTGTCGTCCGGCAGACCGTTTGGAGCCGGAGCTGGATAAATTGCGTGATGAAATGAAAGAGTGGTATGAGCAGGAAGAAGACGTGCTCAGCTACGCGCAGTTTGGGCAGGTCGCAGTCAAGTTCTTTGAGAACCGTCGCAATGAGAAATATCACATTGACGGCAAGCATCTGAATCAAGAAGAACAGGTGCACCCCGTCTGATATGCCATACTTTTCGACTATCCGAAAGCCTCCGCAAAAGAGGCTTTCGGATATACGCGCTTATAAAGGAGTGTCTGTATGATACGCAGTATGACCGGTTATGGTCGCCATCAGGCTGTTGTAAACGGATGGGACGTTACGGTAGAACTCAAATCCGTCAACCATCGGTATTTTGAATATTCGTCCCGTTTGCCGCGCACCTGTGGCTTTTTGGACGATAAACTGAAATCGTATTTACAACAAGAAATTGCTCGCGGAAAAGTGGACGTTTACGTGTCACTGGATGCGGTAGAGCAGGCGGATAGCGTTGTAGAAGTAAACGTGCCGCTGGCACACGCCTACTATGATGCTTTGAGCGAACTGGAAACGCAACTGGAACTTCGCAACGACTTATCCGTTATGAATATTGCCCGTTTCCCGGACGTTCTTGTCGTTCGCAAGACCGAAACCGACGAGCAAGAAATCTGGAACGCGGTGCAACAGGTAGCGGCCGCGGCATTGGAAAAATTTGTGGCAATGCGTGAATTGGAAGGCGTGCGGATGCGCGAAGACGTGCTCAGCCGTCGTGAAACGCTCTTGCAAGCGGTTGCTGCGGTAGAGGAACGTTCGCCGCAGACGGTGCGTGAACATATGGAAAAGGTGGAAGCCCGTATGCGTGAGCTGCTCGGGACGGCAACGGTGGATGAACAGCGTTTGCTGACAGAAGCCGCCATTTTTGCGGATAAGATCGCCACCGCTGAGGAAACCGTGCGTTTACGCAGCCATTTGGATCAATTGCAGGATTTGGTTAACAGCGATGAGCCGGTAGGCAGAAAACTTGATTTTCTGGTACAGGAAATCAATCGCGAGACCAACACGATCGGATCCAAAGCATCTGATCTGCAACTGGCACAGGTGGTTGTGGATATGAAAGCGGAGATCGAAAAGATCCGTGAACAGATCCAGAATATTGAGTAACGGCGGGAGGGTTCGATATGCGCCTTATTAACATAGGCTTCGGCAATATGGTTGCCGCCGGTCGTCTGGTGGCGATCGTCAGTCCCGAGTCGGCTCCGATCAAACGTATCATTCAAGATGCGAAGGATCGCGGAACTTTGATTGATGCGACGTATGGTCGGCGTACCCGCGCGGTGCTGATTACGGACAGCGAACACGTTATTTTATCGGCAGTACAGCCCGAAACGGTGGCAAACCGTTTTGAAGACGGTGAGGGGGAACTCGATCATGGCGATTGATCCCGGCTTGCTGATCGTCTTTTCCGGTCCGTCCGGTTGCGGGAAAGGAACGCTTGTGGCGAAATTACTGCAAGAGCGCGCCGACACGGTGCTCTCTGTTTCGGTTACCACGCGTGCGCCGCGTCCCGGCGAAATCGACGGTGTGCATTATTTTTTCAAAACACGTGAAGAAGTTGAGCAAATGATCCGTGAGGATGCCTTGCTTGAATACGCGCAGTACAGCGGTAACTATTACGGTACACCGCGCGCTGCCGTAGAGGAACATCTGCGGGCAGGGCATAACGTGATCTTGGAAATCGACGTGCAGGGTGCCGTACAGGTTATGGAGCGTTGCAGTGATTATGTTTCCATTTTCCTGACCGTTCCCTCAATAGAGGAACTGGAACGTCGCTTGCGCGGTCGCGGGACCGAGGCGGAGGAATGGATACAAACGCGTATGCAAGCCGCCAAAAGCGAACTTGAGTACATTGACCGTTATCAGTACACGGTCTTAAACGATGAGGTAGACGTCGCTTTCGAACGCCTCAACGCTATTATTGAAACCGAAAAATCGCGGAAAAAACCGCAATAATACATGGAGGAATGTAGTATGTTAAAACCGACCGACATTGAACAATTAAAGGGTAAGAACAGCCGCTATGCGGTGGTGATCGGTGTTGCCAAGCGCGCCCGCAGCATTGCTCAGGATGCAGAGGACAACGGCGTTGTGCTGACCGAAAAACCGGTGAGCATGGCAATCTTGGATTTTACCGAGGGCGATTACAGAATGGTCGCTTCCAACGACTAATTCTACAATAACAATCGTTAGGGAGGAGTCGGCATGACGCAGACCGCTGTTGTAAAAGTAGCAGTGGAACAGACGGCGTTTCATTTTGATAAGCTGTACAGTTACCGCGTCACGCCGGATCTGTCAGAACTTGTGACGGGTTGCCGTGTGTTGGTGCCTTTTGGAAAAGGCAACCGTTTTCGGCAAGGTATCGTTGTGGAAACCGAATACGTCGCGACGGAACAAGCAGAACCTCTCAAACCCGTGATGGCGGTGTTGGATGAACAGCCGTTGCTGGACGACGAATTGATGTCGCTCACGCGATGGATGAAGGAACGCACTTTCTGTACTGTGTTTGATGCGGTACGCGCTATGCTTCCGACCGGTTTATACTGGAACGTTAAACCGATATATCGTCCGGTACAGCCGCTTTCCGAACAAGAAAAACAAGCGATGTCATCCGACGAAGCAGCGTTATATGCACTGGCGTGTACGATGCTGGTGCGTTCTCCCGACGGTATTGCAGGCGATAAATTGCTTGACTGTGCGGGGCTCGCGAATGCCGATAAGCTGCCCGAACGGATGGTGAAAAAAGGATGGTTTACCCGTGGCGAGGATGCGTCCCGTCGTACGGGAGATGCCACCCGCCGTATGGCGCGGCTTGCCGTGCCGCCGGAAGAACTGGAAACGGCAATGCGCGAGAGTCGCGTCAGCCCCAAACAACGATCGGTATTGGCCCTGCTGGAGGAGGTCGGTACAGCATCCGTCAAGGAGTTGTGCTATCTCGCCGGTGTGACCGGTGCCGTTTTGTCGGCTTTGGAGAAAAAACAGTTGGTGGAATGTTACGAGAAAGAGATCCTTCGCTCGCCGTTCGCCGCTCTGTCGCCGCGTCCGGAAACGATTACGCTCAATGCGGAACAACAGACCGCCTTTGAGGGGCTCAAAGCCCGCTATGAACAACCCGATGCTGCGTGTGCGCTTTTATACGGCGTTACCGGAAGTGGGAAAACGCAAGTATATATCAAACTGATCGATACGGTCATTGCTGACGGCAAACAAGCGTTGGTCTTGGTCCCTGAAATTTCGCTTACACCGCAGACAATGGAATTATTCTTGCGCCGATACGGCAACCGTGTTGCCGTGTTGCATAGCGGTTTGTCCGTTGGTGAGCGTATGGATGAATGGAAACGTATTCGACGTGGAGAAGCCGATATTGTTGTCGGTACCCGCTCGGCGGTGTTTGCACCGCTCTCTCGCCTTGGCATTATCATTATGGACGAGGAGCAGGAACATACGTATAAATCTGAAAACACCCCGCGTTATCACGCGCGTGATGTTGCGAAGTTCCGTTGTCACTATCATCAGGCATTATTGCTGTTAACGTCGGCGACACCGAGCGTGGAAAGCTATCAGGCGGCGCTCAGCGGTCGCTATTCGCTGCATACTATTACGGGTCGTTACGGCGAGGCGATGCTCCCGCAAGTACAGGTCGTTGATATGCGGGAGAAATTGGGAACGTCGCTGTTCAGCGAAACGTTGCGACAGGAACTTGCCGACTGCTTTGAACAAGGAAAGCAAGCAATCCTGCTCTTAAACCGTCGCGGGTATCATACTTTTCTTTCCTGCCGAACTTGTGGCAAGATTATGACCTGCCCGTCTTGCAGTATTTCATTGACCTATCACCGCGCAAGCGGCAAACTGATGTGTCACTATTGCGGTCACACTCAGCCGCCCACGGTGCGTTGCCCCGAATGCGGCTCGGATAAGGTGCGGTATTCCGGTATGGGTACGCAACGCGTGGAGGAGGAACTTGCGCAGCTGTTTCCCTCCATTCGGATTTTGCGTATGGATGCCGACAGCACGATGTCGCGCTTTGCATACGAGGAGAAATTCCGTGCGTTTGCTGCAGGGGAATATGACGTAATGATCGGTACCCAAATGGTAGCAAAGGGCTTGGATTTCCCGAACGTGTCACTCGTTGGTGTATTATCGGCGGATCAAGCCTTGTATGCCGAGGATTACCGTTCTTTTGAAACGGCATTTTCATTGCTCACTCAAGTGGTTGGGCGAGCGGGACGACACGATACGCCCGGTAAAGCAATCATTCAGACGACCGTGCCGGAGCATTACGTGATCGATTTGTCATCAAAACAAGAATATCCTGCTTTTTACGAGGTGGAAATCGCCGCCCGTAAATTGATGAAATATCCGCCGTTTGCCGATATTGGACTGTTTGGGTTTGTCGGCGCGGATGAGAAAGGTGTTAAGGTTGCTGCCGCGCGGTTTTTAGCGTTGTTACGGCAGACGGCAGCACATCCCGATTATGAGGGATTACCGCTGATCGCCTTGGATCCTACGCCGGCGTCGGTGGCGCGTGTGGCGGGGAAATACCGTTATAAACTTATCGTGAAACTTGCCAATAACACGCGCACACGCACTTTAATTGCCGAACTGCTCAAAGCATTTGCTGCTTTGCCGGAAAGCAAGGGTGTCACGGTGTATGCCGACATCAATCCGGCAACGATTTTATAAAGGAGACTTCTACAATGGCTATTCGCAACATTCTCAAAAATGACGATCCCGCACTGCGTAAAGCATGTCGCCCCGTGACCGAGTTCAACGAGCGGCTGTGGCAGTTGCTCGACGATATGGCGGATACCATGCATAAAGCGGGGGGTGTCGGCTTGGCAGGACCGCAAGTCGGCGTTTTGCGTCGCCTTTTTGTAATGGATCTCGGTGAAGGCGTGATTGAAGCTATCAATCCCGAAATTATCAGCACGCACGGCAAACAGACGGGGCCTGAGGGATGCTTATCGTTCCCGAATCAGTGGGACGAGGTCACTCGTCCGAAACGCGTTAAGTTCAAAGCACAGGACAGAAACGGCAAATGGTTTATTATGACGGGCGAGGACTTGATGGCACGTTGCATTTGCCACGAAACCGATCATTTGGACGGCGTCGTGTTTTTGGACAGAGTAGGAGAGTCTAAATGAACGTGATTTTTATGGGGACACCGGAATTTGCGGTTCCCTGTTTGGAAAGAGTAATAGAAGACGGCCACACCGTTTCGTTGGTTGTTACGCAAGGGGATAAACCGCGCGGCAGAGGTCAAAAACTGATGCCGCCGCCCGTAAAAGCGTGCGCTTTGGAACACGGGCTTCACGTATTTCAACCGACAACTTTAAAAGACGAGGCTGTGCAGGAAGAACTGCGCCGCTACAACGCCGATGTAATCATCGTGGTAGCTTATGGCAAGATCTTGCCGAAAGCGGTTCTTGATATGCCGCCGCACGGTTGTATTAACGTACACGCTTCATTGTTGCCGCGGTATCGTGGTGCTGCTCCCATTCAGTGGGCGGTACTGAACGGCGAACCCGAAACCGGTGTGACGACGATGTATATGGATGTGGGTTTAGACACCGGCGATATGTTGCTCAAATCCTCTTGTCACATTACGGAGAATATGACGGCAGGCGAATTGCACGACGCGTTGTCGGTGCAGGGTGCCGTGTTGTTGTCTGATACCTTGAAAGCACTGGAAAACGGCACGTTGACACGCACGCCGCAAACGGGGGAGAGCAATTACGCTCCAATGTTGGATAAAAGCTTATGCACGATGGATTTCAAAAAATCGGCGGCAGAGTTGCACAATCAAGTGCGTGGATTAAATCCGTGGCCGACCGCTACCGCCAAGGTGGGCGGCAAGATATTAAAAATTCATCGCACGCGTGTTGGCGCTGCTTGTGACGTTAAGCCCAATATCGTTATCAATACTTCACCATTCACGGTATCGTGCGGTGAAGGGACTTCATTGATTTTGTTAGAGGTACAAGGTGAGGGTGGCAAGCGAATGGCGGCAGAAGACTTCTTCCGCGGTCATCCGATTCCGCTTAACACTTGTTTCTCGGAGGAGTAATGCATGGCTGATGCTCGTATTACCGTCGTTAGGGCGCTTGCCGGCTTGCACCGCGAAAAGCAGTATTCCAATATCGTGCTGGACGAGCTTCTCAAAACAGGAGAGTTGTCCGAAAAAGATCGTGCATTCGCATCGCGCTTATTTTACGGTGTGATCGAGCGGCGTCTTACCATCGACTACGTGTTGGAACACGCATCCTCTGTTCCGCTTCGCAAAGTACATCCGCTGGTGCTGGAAACGTTGCGCGTAGCGGTATACCAGTTGCTCTATATGGATAAGATTCCGCCGTCCGCAGCGGTGAACGAAGCTGTTTCGGGCGTGCGACGCTTGAAGCAGGGGAATGCTTCCGGTTTTGTCAACGGTGTGCTGCGCGGCATGCTGCGCAGCCGTGAAACCTTGCTTGACGGTTTGTCGGGGGATAGTGCTTTATCGGTGATGAATTCCTGCCCGACGGAGCTGATCGCGTTTTGGCGAGAGGCGTACGGCGAGGAGAAAATGAAAGCGTTAGTCGCTTCCATCAACGATGTGCCCGAATCGTACGTGCGGGTGAACACCTTACGCACCACCGATGAAGACTTTTCCAAAACACTGCAAAATCTCGGGATTAGTTACCAAATTGAGTCGGATATCCCGCATTGTTTTGAGCTAAAATGCGCGTATTTGGGAAATAAACTTGAATTAACGGACAAAAACTGCTATTATTATCAGGATAAGGCGTCGCAATATGCGTGCCTTGCCTTGGATGCACAGCCCGGTGAGGCGATTGCAGACGTTTGCGCGGCACCCGGCGGAAAAAGTTTTACCGTCGCACAGTATATGCAGAATAGCGGTCGCCTACTTTCGTGCGATGTGTATCCGAATAAATGCGAAACGATCGAGCGCCGTGCAACACAGCTCGGCATCACGATCTTGCAAACTGCGGTGCGCGATGCATCAACGCCGTGTCCCGCACCGCTGAGAGGCGCGTTTGATCGCGTGATCTGTGACGTCCCGTGTTCGGGGCTCGGTGTCATCCGCCGTAAACCTGAAATCCGCTATAAATCGCCGGATGTGTTCAAAGAACTGCCTGAATTGCAGTATGCTATTTTGGAACGCAGTGCTGAGCTCGTGAAAGCGGGCGGTGTACTGCAATATTCTACTTGCACGTTAAATCCGGCGGAGAATGAGCAGATTGTCCGGCGGTTTTTGAGCGAACACGCGGAGTTTTCACCGCGCATTTTACCGTTGAAAACGTGTTTTGAGGCGGCGGGAGAGGCGCCCTCGCATATCCTCACCCTGTTTCCGCATATCCATAAGACCGACGGTTTCTTTATCGCCGGTTTTGAGAAAAAATGAGGTGTCTGTCCGATGCCGGAGGATCTAAAATCCCTTACAACCGAACAGATCACGGAACGTATCGTTGCACTGGGGCATCCCGCATTTCGCGGTAAGCAGATTGCACAGTGGTTGGCGAACGGGTGTACCTCGTTTGAGGATATGACCAATTTGCCGCTTCCTTTGCGTGAGCAGTTGAAAACGACGTTTTTCATTCCGGGAGTAACGGTTCTGCAAAAATGGCAATCACAGATTGACGAAACCACGAAATACCTGTTTGAATTATCCGACGGTGAAACGGTGGAATCGGTGCTGATGCATTACCATCACGGTTGGTCACAGTGCCTGTCCACTCAAGTGGGTTGCCGTATGGGTTGCTCGTTTTGCGCAACGGGTATGGGCGGTTTGTCCCGCAACTTATCCGCGGCAGAAATGCTGTCCCAGATCGAAACGGCGCAGAAAGACCGCGGTATCCGCGTGTCTTCCGTTGTACTGATGGGTATGGGCGAGCCGATGGACAACTACGAACAGGTATTGGAATTCTTGCGATCACTCGCCCGTCCGGGCGGTGTCAATATTGGGTTGCGCCACGTAT
>JAZQTM010000021.1:0-4037 GCA_045630765.1 Acutalibacteraceae bacterium
CAAATTCCAATTTGTCGAGCAGCTTTCCGGTGTACTTTTTGCGTTTCTTCCCTTTCTGCAAGGGTTGATTTATACTTTTACAACTTCTCTTACAAAAAAGAACGAAGCAATCGTCGCCGAAAGAAAATTACCGTATGATAATCGCAAATACTTGCAGATGGTCTTGAAATTTGACTGTCGTTGTGTTATAGTATGAGGCGAAGATAATCGCTTGAGGAGGAACCGAAAGATGGCAAAAACAAATATTGTCGATTGGAAAACCATTACCGATTTTGTGATTGATGCGTTCGTCGGTTACGGCATCCCGCGTGCGGATGCAGAGATCTGCGCAGACGTGTTGCTGGAATCGGACAAGCGCGGCATTGAGTCGCACGGCGTTAACCGCTTTAAGCCGGTGTATCTGGACCGCATTAAGGCGGGTATTCAGAACGCTGTGACCGAGCTTGAAATCATCAAAGAAACCCCCACCACCGCGGTGATCGACGGTCATCACGGCATGGGTCAGGTCATTGGTCATACCGCGATGAGCATGGCGATTGCCAAGGCGAAAGAATACGGTATGGGTATGGTCGCGGTGCGTAATTCCTGCCACTACGGCATTGCGGGTTACTACACCTCGATGGCAACCAAAGCGGGTTGTATCGGTATGACCGGTACCAACGCGCGTCCGTCCGTGGCACCGACCTTCGGTGTGGAGGGTATGTTCGGTACGAACCCCTTTACCATCGGTGTTCCCACTGACGAAGCGTTCGACTTTAACTTCGACTGCGCAACGTCCATCACGCAAAACGGCAAGGTGGAATATTACGAGCGCATTGGCGAGGACGTTCATCCGGGTACTATCATCGGCATCGACGGCTCTGCTGTTGAAGGCGATGCGGGTGTGGCGCTCAAAAAGATCCGTGGCGGCACGGCGGCACTCACCACGCTCGGCGGTATCGGTGAAGCGCTCGGCGGTTACAAGGGCTACGGCTTCGCGATGGCGGTGGAATTCTTCTCCTCCATTCTGCAGGACGGCGCTTACGGTAAAGACCTCGACGGTAAAGACGAGAACGGCAACATCCGTCCGTATCAGTTAGGTCACTGGTTCATCGCGATCGATACCGATCACTTCCTCGGCGAGGACTTGGCGCGCAAGAAAGCGGGCGACATCATCCGCAGTGTTCGCGCTTCCAAGAAAGCTCCCGATGCGGATCGTATCTACACGGCGGGCGAGAAAGAATACGAGATCCGTTTGGCGCGTAAAGACGGTGTGCCGATCAACGAGTCGGTGCAAAAAGAGATCATCGAAGTGCGTGACGCACTGGGTCTTACGCAGTACAAATTCCCCTGGGAAGACTAAACACATTAAAAAAGGGACGTCGATCCACGTCCCTTTTTTTGTTACAGTTTGGAAGAATAGCGTGCCTTGTTGACTTCTTTGCCGAGTTCGCCCTTAAAGTTGCGGTTTAGCCACGCGATCGACAGCGGGATCCACTGCGCGAGGGCGGGGTCGAGCCAGCGCTCGTTACACGTGGTTTCGTCGGCGGTGGAATAGCCGTGATGCCCGTGGGAAAACACGTGCATCTCAAACGGTATATCGTGTGCTTCCAGCGCGGCGGCGAATTTGAGCGTGTCGCGCACCGGCACCGTTTCGTCATCGACACCGTGGGTGATAAAGGCGGGCGGGGTGTCGCCGTTCACTGCCGTGTGCAGATTGAGTTTTTGATAGATGGCGGGATCGTCGGGGTTGCCCGCAATGCGCTTGTAATCGCCGGCGTTTTCCATCCACGAGGTGGAAATGACGGGATATCCTAAAATCAAAAGATCGGGGCGCAGTTCGCGACCGACGGCACCGCAAGCGGTAAGCACCGCTTCGTCGTTCCAGTATACCCCGAGCGAGGCGGTCAGATGCCCGCCTGCCGAAAAGCCGCACACGGCGATCTGATCGGGGAGAACGTATAAGCTTTCGGCGTTGTCACGCACGTATTTGATCGCCGTGCCGAGATCGATGAGCGAAGTGGGGAACACCGCGTTTTTGCCGACGGTATACCGCAACACGAACGCCTGAAAGCCCGCCGCCGCGTATTTGAGCGCGACGGGTTCCGCTTCGCGATCACAGCAGTTTCGGTATCCGCCGCCGGGACAGACGATGACGGCGGGGCGCGCCGTGCCGAGATACGGGGTATCGGGGGACGGCTCGGTGATGAACGCATCCAGCCGTACCGAGCGATCGTCCGATAGATATTCGGTAAAATGTCGCATACTGAGCACTCCTTTGACATATCTAACTCTGTATATAGCACACAATTGGCGGATTTGCAAGTTTTTCGGCCGTTCTTCCTGCCGAAACCTCTTGCAAAGCCTTCCAAAAAGTGGTATGGTAGAAATATCAAGTATTTTGCCGAAAAGGAGCGTGCGTTTTGTGAAGATCATTCGTACGAAGAATTATGAAGAAATGAGTTTTGAGGCTGCCAAGATCCTGGCGGCACAGATTGTGTTAAAGCCGAATGCGGTGCTCGGTCTTGCCACCGGTTCGTCCCCCATCGGGTTGTATGATCAGTTGGTGAAATGGAACGAGAACGGCGATTTGGATTTTTCCGCCATCCGCTCGGTCAACTTGGACGAGTATTGCGGTCTGGACGGTACGAACGATCAGAGCTATCGGTATTTTATGGATACGCAGTTGTTTAACCGCGTGAACATCGACAAGGCGAACACCAACGTCCCGAACGGCAAGGCTGCCGACTATGCGGCAGAGGGTGCGCGCTACGATGCGCTTATCGAAAGCTTGGGCGGCATTGATATTCAGTTGCTCGGTATCGGTAACGACGGTCACATCGGCTTCAACGAGCCTGACGATTGCTTTACCAAGGAAACCCACGTGGTAGACCTCGATCCCAGCACCATTGAGGCGAATGCCCGTTTCTTCGCGTCGGCGGACGACGTGCCGCGCCAGGCGGTGACGATGGGTATGGGCGGTATTATGGGCGCCAAAAAGGTGCTGCTCATTGCGAGCGGCGCGTCCAAGAAAGAGATCTTGGAGAAGGCGTTGTTCGGTCCCATCACGCCCGAAGTTCCCGCATCGCTCTTACAGTTGCATCCCGATTTGACCGTGGTGTGCGCTGTCGATTAAGTTTGCTCAAAGCCCCCTTTTGGATAAGGGGGCTTTTTTATCGGAAAATCGGCTTGACACCGATGAAAAACTCTTATATAATAGGTCTGTTAGAAAACAACTCCGAAGGAGATAGTTAGTATGGCAAAAGAAACCATCGTAACCAAAGAAGGCTTGCTGAAATTAGAGCAGGAACTCGAAGAACTCAAGACCGTACGCCGCAAAGAAGTTGCCGAGAAAATCAAGGTAGCGCGCGGCTTTGGTGACTTGTCGGAAAACAGTGAGTACGACGAGGCGAAAAACGAGCAGGCGATCGTGGAAGGTCGTATTGCGGAGTTGGAAGCACAGCTCAAAAACGTTCGCGTGTTGGACGAGAACGAGCTCGGTACCGAGAACGTACACGTCGGCTCGATCGTGACCGTGCGCTACAAGGGCAAAAAGACAGACGTGACGTTTGAAATCGTCGGTTCGACCGAGGCAAACCCGCTCGGCGGTCGTATTTCGGACGAGTCGCCCATCGGTAAAGGTCTGCTTGGCCACTCGGTAGGCGATACCATCGACGTGGAAACGCCCGGCGGCGAGATCACGCTGACCATCAAGAAGATCGAGAAATAACAAGAACCAACAGAGGCGGGTGGGGTTGATCCCGCCCGCTTTTTTGAAAGTGAGGAAGTCAACATGAGTGAACAACCGGAAATGACCACAGAACAGTTGTCCGAACTGTTACAGGTGCGCCGTGATAAATTGGCGGCACTGTGCGAAGCGGGTCAGAATCCGTATGAGGTCACCAAATACGACGTGACCGCCTATACTGACGAGGCGCGTGCCGCGTACGAGAAGGCGGAAGCCGCGTACTTTGCCGAGAACGGTCAACCCGAAGAGGGTCAGGGTATCGAACTCGCAGAGCCGATCAACGTATCCATCGCGGGTCGTATGATGAGCC
>JAZQTM010000022.1:0-4980 GCA_045630765.1 Acutalibacteraceae bacterium
AACCGAGATGCTGGATGAGGATTTCCTCACCGCGCTCGAATACGGTATGCCGCCCACGGGCGGTATGGGTATGGGCATCGACCGTTGCGTGATGCTCCTTACCGGCGCCGACAGCATTCGTGAGGTTATCCTGTTCCCCACGATGAAGCCGTTGGATTAAATAAAATTAACGCCCCTGCGTATGGTGAGATACGCAGGGGCGTGTTTTTGTGTGTTAGGGGTGGCGCAGGCGGGTGTCGTCGTAGCTGACGTAGCCGTCGGGAACGGCGGCGTCGGCGGGGGCGAGGTGTACGTCCCAGTCGGCGAGCCATTTAGCGTCTACCTCCAACTTAGTGCAATTTTTAGACGGTCGAGTGGAGCGGAACAGGGGACGTTCCTCGTAGGTGTATCCCGCTTTATTGATGAAAGTGGATACGGATTTGTAAACCGAATCGCTGACGCCTTTGCTAGTCGGTTTTCCCAGGTAGTGGGAAATGTTTGCCAGTGGTAACGCGGCACTGCCGCAATCGCTCGGTTTGCTTTGCAGGTACAGGGCAACGATAGCCAGCAGTTGCTCTTTGTGGTTATCTTCGAAATCGCCGCCTAAACCGAAAGTGGTACCTTCTTGATAACGCAAGACCAATTTTTCGTTTTTCAAGGGGTCTTGCAGCAGTGCGTCTGCCACGATACACTGAAAGCGAATCGCATTGAGATTCCCCTCGACGAAATTTCCGTCTTGCTTTTCAAACAGCGGCTTTTCCCATTTGCTGATGCCGTCGTTTACATTGAGTTTGCTGTCATGATCCGCCAAATAGCGGGACAGCGAGGCGGCGGCTGCGCGTTCAAACAGGTGACGCAGTGCGGCGGGGAGGGTGGTGTCAACGTCGCACGTTCCCGTCACCCACGTTTGTAAAAACGCGATGGTGAGCGTATGCAGTGTGTTTTTTTCCGTTATGCCGTTTTCGCGGCAGACGTTCAAAAAGCCGCGCGCCAATACGGTGAAAATGTGACGGATACCCTTGAAACCGTCTTTGAGCGTAGCGTAATGGACGTTGTTGCCGTATCCTGCGGTGAGGTACAGGTCAAATTCCTGTTTTTCATTCAGCATCGTCGTCACCTCCCAGTGCGCCCAGGACTTGTCCCGGTGTAAAGATCTCCCAAAACGCGATCTTTTGATCATTGGTTTTTGGCGGATAGAGGTGGCGGATCACGTCACGTTCCTTGTCAACGTGCAGGACGGCTTTGAGATCCGGGATAACCTTCTCCGTTGCCAGTTTGCGATCAAAGACCTTGTTGGATTCGGGAGAGTCGTCTTCTGATACGGCGGCAAGACGGTCAGAAGCGAAATGCCGGTAGGCAGTTTGGTATGGGTTGTCGTTTTGAGGGGGTGCTTCCTCTTTGGTCGTGAGGAGCGCGAGGGTGTTGTCCAAACAATAGAACAAGAGGCGATAGCCTTCACAGCGGAACTGCGTGAGCAGATCGGCTTGCGGTAACGCGAGGATCTCGCGAAGCAGCGGATCCGACAACGCGTTATCGTACGGCCAAAACGCGTCGGCATCGAACGGTGTTTCGTCCAAGGCAAATACGCGATCGCGCAACGAGCGCACGGAATCGGCACCGTGACGGTGCGCTAACGCGAGTAACGCGTGTTGCAACCGCTTTACCTTGTCGCGTATCAACGGCATATCGCACACGTCGTATTGCAGTTTCAGACGGGTGTACAGTTTACTGTTGTTTTCCGCACACGCTGTCGCCGATTCTCGGCGTGTCGCTTGTTGCTTGTGGTACTCTTTGGTGACCGTTGCATATGCCTCCAAGATCTTCGCGGTGGTGTCGCGCATCGGATTCTGTTCGGGGAAAATCGAGTCAAGCGGGGAGAGTGTGTTGATCAGCGCATCCTTGGGGAGTTTCGTGTAGGTTTCAAATGCCGATACCCAGCGATACAACAACTGAGTAACGGGGTTGTGCTCGCGGTTCGGGTGGAGCACTTTCTTCTTCCATTTCAGGGCGCCTTCTTTGTCGCGTTCCGGTTTGGGCGGTTGCCCTTTGAGCGATTTTACGTCTTTTTTACTGTCGATAAACAACGCAACTTGTTCGACGATCGCTTTGTGGGTGGGATGCTCGTTGCCGTTGTAGCGCACGACGTCGTCAATATAGGGGCGTACACCCTTTTTGCCGCCGTCGATTTCGGTGCCGGTGAGGATGGTGCCGAACGCGGCGGAAGGCAGATCGTCGCAGGGGGGAATCGTCGCATCGTATTCTACCGCGGCGATCTTCATAGCGGCATTGGAGATGATTCCGATGCGGTTGTTGAACGTGTTATACACCACTTGCGGTGATACGTAGCGTCCTCTTACGGTGCAGATGTTTTTACTTGCCAGCGTGGGAATGTCGATAAACGGGGTGCCGTCGATCTCCGAATAGCCGCCTTTGCGGCACGCGTTTACGATGCGCTCATCGTAACAGAGAATGACGTGATCGCCGTCAAAATCCGCACCGCCCAGCGCCTTGGGAATACATGAGCAATGCCCGACAAATACCACGCCCGTCAGGTGACCGAGGTATTTGTCAAGAAAATAGGCGAAGTCCGGCTTTAAGCGGTTGGCGTATACACATTCGTATCGTGAAAGATGCGGATTGCGCAAAATGGCAATCGGTTTCGGTTCTTTGCCGTTGTTCGGCAAGTAGGCGGCACCGCGCGGAATGAAACGGCCTTTTACGAAACTGTCGCTTTGATCTGTTTTGAGCAACAACCGATGCAGAAAATACAGCAAGTCACCGCATAAGAAGCGGTTTTCGCCGGGAACGTTCACACGTCCGAGCGCGATATTGTTATAGCGGGACGTACGATAGTTTTCCAGCATCTTCCGAATAGACGAATCGCGTAAAAAGGCGGGTTCGGTTGTTAACAGTTCCATCCACGCGTCGCGGTTTTGGTTTTTTTTCAGTTGCTCTTTGCCCGCAGGATCCAAGAGGTTGTGGGGGCAGTAGGCATCGGCGGCGGCGCAGTGGTCTGCGATCAAGCCGTCCCAGTCCTCCGCAGACAGGGGCAACGTGCTGACTAACTGCGAGTTTAAGGTCGCGCACGTGGTGTTGTGGAACGAGCGCTCGGTTTTGACTACGTACAAGCCGTGATGATATTTACGCATATTGATGAAGTAGTGCTTCATCACGTCGGGTGTCGGATCTTTAAGAAGTCCGTATAGTTTGAATACGGACGGGGTGACGATGATGTTGGCTCTGTACAACGGACGCAACCGACCGAACGCGTCTTTTATCATGGCATCCTCGGGAACGTTGTTGTCTTTTAAGAATTGATGAAAATCGACGTAGTGCAAAACACCCTTGAAAAACGGCATACGCACCTGAAAAGAATTGCCGCGCATTTCTTTCGGCAATTTTTTGTTGAGGTTTTCCTGACAGGCTTTTGAGAGAATGCCGACACCGTCAAAGCAGGTCAGTTTGATACGGCGCTTTTGACGGCAAGGACGGAGGGTTACCTCGTTGGTAGTCGCCGGAGTTTCCGCTTCGGCGGTGTAAACGTCAATGGGGGTTTTACTGTTTACATATATCTCCGGTAAGACGAGGATGCTGTCTTCGTGGAAAAACGATTTGACAAAGGGATCCGTATCCGTTGTGGAAAAGGCGAGCGTCGCGTTGCTGGAATACAGTGCGCGATAACCGTACAATTTCGATAAGTACGAGAGGGGCGGCTTGGTGCCGGACTGTTCCTCGAAATTGATGTCCAGATCCAAGCGGGCGCGCATACCGTCAAACAAATCCTGACGGATGAAGCCGTAGACACACTCTCTGGTTTGACTGGCACTTGCCAGCAAGGGGACAAAGTGCACGGGGGCGTCAGTGTCGGGAAACATAAGCTGAAAGCCCGTTTTGAACAAGAAATAAAACGCCTCACGCTGGTTGTCGGACAGCGGAAATGCCGCTTTAAAATCCACGTATACCCATTTATCTTTCAAGAAATCGCTCTCTTGATCGTTTTCTTTTAATTGCTCACAGATCTGATGGAGCAACGCGCTTTCCTGGTAGGATTCCATATGGATAACGGCGTCTGCATCGGCGGCAATGACGGGAATATCAGAGTCGGATGCGAACAGACATTCCGACAGCAATATGTCGCCGTTTACGGTGAGTAATTCATAGGTTTTTGTCTTTTTCGGCGGTTGGTTGCTCATAGTGCGGTCCCCTTCTTGTTTGAAAAAGATAAACTCTTTATCACTATACTATATTCGACCATTTTCGTCAATGGCTTGACAACTTACCATCCTTATGCTATACTGCGCTTGAGAGTCAGTTTACGACGTTTGTGTTGGCGGTGTACCGCGCGACTCATGATCGGATCCTTTTTTTGATTCGCAATTCCCGTCGTTTTCGTAACTCTCCTCTTTGGGGCGTCGTAAGGCGCCTCCTTTTTTTATGCTCAAAACGGCTTCGAGATCGTTCTCGAAGCCGTTTTTTTTGTTGGTGAAGAAAAATTTTTCGTATATGAATATATACCACCCCCCCACGGAGGCGGTCAACAAAAAACAATGAAAAAGGAGAGATGTGTAATGAACACTGAAAAAGTAAAAGCAACTGTAAACTGGGAGACCCGCGCTGCGTATCGCAGAGGCGATAAACGAGGCGATAAAGTCGGTAAATGGCTGACGCGGCAAAGCCGTGTTGCGGTCTACGGCAAGAAAACTCGCCAAGAGGAGCGGGAAAACAAACAAATCATCCGTGAATGGATGATGTACGGCGACGAGTATGACTTGATCGCCTGATGAGAAAGGAGAGATGTCTCATGACATTTGTTGGTGAAGAAAATATTTCGTATATGAATATATACCACCCCCACCACGGAGGCGGTCAACAAAAAACAACAAAAAAGGAGAGATGTGTAATGAACACTGAAAAAGTAAAAGCAACTGTAAACTGGGAGACCCGCGCTGCGTATCGCAGAGGCGATAAACGAGGCGATAAAGTCGGTAAATGGCTGACGCG
>JAZQTM010000023.1:0-21740 GCA_045630765.1 Acutalibacteraceae bacterium
CCCCTTTGTGGAGATACTGGCTTTTTTATTTGTTTATTTTATCAAGCTCTGTCCGTCCATCTCGGCGGGTTGTGCCAGACCGAGGATCTCGAGCATCGTCGGCGCGATGTCACACAGACGACCGCCGTCCGTGCGCAGCTCGCACGGATGACCGACAACACAGAAGGGGACAGGGTAGGTGGTATGTGCCGTAAACGGCGAAACACCATCGTCCTCCAGCATCTTATCCGCATTGCCGTGGTCAGCGGTAATGAGCGCCACACCGCCCATTTCCAACACAGCGTCCACCGTTTTGCCGACGCAAGTGTCCACCGCTTCGACAGCCGCTTTTGCCGCATCAAACACACCGGTATGACCGACCATATCGCAGTTCGCGTAGTTTAAGATGATCACGTCGTATTTGCCGGAGCGAATACGATCGACCACCGCATCACACACGGGATACGCGCTCATTTCGGGTTGCAGGTCGTAGGTTGCGACCTTGGGAGAGTTGATCAGCACGCGATCCTCGCCCTCAAACTCACACTCGACACCGCCGTTGAAGAAGAACGTTACGTGCGCGTATTTCTCGGTTTCCGCAATGCGAAGCTGCGTTTTACCGTTCTTGCCGAGATATTCGCCCAGTGTATTGTTAAGCGACTGAGGACGGAAGGCAACATCAACGTTCGGCATGGTCGCATCGTACTGCGTCATACACACGTAGGCAAGCGGGAAGAAACCGTTTTTGCGCTCAAAGCCGGTAAACTCAGCGTCCACAAACGTACGGGTGATCTCGCGCGCACGGTCAGGGCGGAAGTTGAAGAAAACAACGCTGTCGCCCGCTTTGATCTTGCCGTTTTCATCGCACACAGCGGGAACGACGAACTCATCCGTCACACCCTCGTCATACGATTTTGCCATCACGTCCACGGCGTCGGCATTCTTCACGCCCTCGCCGTACACCATTGCAGCATACGCTTTTTCCACGCGCTCCCAACGATTGTCGCGGTCCATCGCGTAGTAACGTCCCATCACGGTAGCAATACTGCCGACACCGATCTCTTGCATTTTCGCCTGCAACTGTGCAACGAACTCTTTTCCCGAAGTCGGCGGTACGTCACGGCCGTCCATCAAGCAGTGTACGAACACGTTTTTGACGCCGGACTTTTTCGCCATCTCCAGCAAGCCGTACAAATGAGTCAAATGGCTGTGTACGCCACCATCGGATAAAAGACCGATGAAGTGCAACGCTTTATCACCTTTGGCATTATCCATTGCATTTTTCAAAGCGGCATTTTCAAAGAAATCGCCGTCTTTGATGGATTTGGTAATGCGCGTGAGTTCCTGATACACCACGCGACCGGCACCGATGTTGGTATGACCGACCTCGCTGTTACCCATCTGTCCGTCCGGCAGACCGACGTCCATGCCGGACGCACCGATAGCCGTGAACGGGTTTTCAGCAAAGATCTTGGAAAGGTTCGGGGTAGCGGCAGCTTTAATGGCATTACCCATCACGCCGTCGTTCAAACCGAAACCGTCCATAATAATCAATACTACAGGTTTCTTCATGTTACTCTCCCTCATTACATAGGCGCAAGATTTTCATCTTGCGCCCACGGTTAAACTCGTTATTTATTTCGCCGCTGCAACGATCGTCGCAAAGTCTGCGGGCTTCAGCGAAGCACCGCCGATCAAGCCGCCGTCAACATCCGACTGCGCCAGAAGTTCCGCCGCATTTGCTGCGTTCATGGAACCACCGTACTGGATGGTAACCGCTTTTGCAGCTTCTGCCGTATAAAGATCCGCAATCACGTCACGGATCTGAGCGCAAACTTCGTTTGCCTGCTCCGCCGTAGCGGTACGACCGGTACCGATCGCCCAGACCGGCTCGTACGCGATGATAACACGTGCGAGTTCGTCCTCGGACACACCACCGAGCGCAACCTTCGTCTGCATCGCCACGATCTCAGCGGTGATACCCTGCTCACGCTGCTCGAGATATTCGCCCACGCACAGGATAACGGTCAAGCCGGCATCCAATGCAGCGCGCATACGCTTTTGAACAGTCACGTCCGTGTCGCCGAAATAGGTGCGGCGCTCGCTGTGACCCAAGATCACGTAGCCAACTTCCATGGCTTTCAGCATTTCAGCGGAGATCTCGCCGGTGTAAGCGCCGGATTTCTCCCAGTGGCAGTTCTGAGCGGCAACGCCGATCTTGCTGCCCTTAACAGCTTCCAAAGCCGCCGGCAGATCCACAAACGGAACACCAACAACTACGTCACAGGTCGCGTCAGCAACCAACGGTTTGATCGCCTCGATCAATTCCACAGCCTCTGCGGGGGTTTTGTTCATTTTCCAGTTACCCGCAATAACATACTTACCCATACTATTATTCCTGTCCTTTCTCGGATTATTTATCGCTCATTGCCACAATACCGGGAAGCTCTTTGCCCTCCAAGAATTCCAGAGAAGCACCGCCACCGGTGGAAATGTGGCTCATCTTATCGCCAAAGCCCAAGGTGTTGACCGCAGCAGCAGAATCACCGCCACCGATGATGGTGGTTGCATCCGTTTCAGCAAGCGCTTCGGCAACCGCGATGGTACCTTTCGCCAAAATCGGGTTTTCGAACACGCCCATCGGACCGTTCCACACAACCGTCTTGGCAGACTTCACTTCGTTTGCATACAGTTCAGCCGTTTTCGGACCGATGTCCAAGCTCATCATGTCAGCCGGGATCGCATCCGCCGCCACCACCTGAACGTCAATGGGAGCATCGATCGGATCGGGGAAGGATTTGGAGATCACGCAATCAACCGGAAGCAGGAGCTTAACGCCTTTCTGTTCCGCACGTGCGAGCATCTCACGGCAATAGTCGATCTTCTCGGTATCCAGCAACGAGGTACCGACCGAGTAACCCTTTGCAGCAAGGAAGGTGTACGCCATACCGCCACCGATGATAAGGGTGTCAGCTTTGTTGAGCAAGTTCTCGATAACGTTCAGCTTGTCCGCCACTTTCGCGCCGCCCAAGATGGTAACGAACGGACGAACCGGATTTTCCACAGCGTTGCCGAGGAATTCGATTTCTTTCGCCATCAGATAACCGTTAGCAGATTCTTCCACGTAAGAAGCCACGCCAACGGTGGAGCAGTGCGCACGGTGTGCCGCACCAAACGCGTCGTTAACAAACAGATCGCACAAGGAAGCGAGATCCTTGGAGAACGCTTCGCCGTTCTTGGTCTCCTCTGCGCGATAGCGGGTGTTCTGCAACAGAACGATCTCGCCGTCTTTCATTGCGTCAACCGCTTTGCGGGCGTTCGCGCCGACAACCTCGTCATCCGCTGCGAAGACAACTTTGCAGTTGAGTTTTTCGCTCAAGCGAACCGCAACGGGAGCCAGCGAATATTCCGGCTTCGGCTCACCCTTCGGCTTACCGAGGTGCGAGCACAAAATAACCTTCGCGCCCTGATTGACCAGATACTTGATCGTGGGAAGAGCCGCCACAATACGGTTTTCGTCCGTAATCACGCCGTTTTTCAGCGGTACGTTGAAGTCGCAGCGCACCAAAACGCGCTTGCCTTTAACCTGCAGATCTTCCACGGTTTTCTTGTTTAAGAGATTCATGAGGATTCCCCTTTCTTATCGGTACCGTTCTTCGCTTGGAAAAACGATCCATATCAGAGTTATTTTACCCTTTTTCTTATCGTTTTTCAAGGGGTTGACGAAAATTTAACAAATAAACTCAAAAAAGAAAAAGAACCGCACGAAATTCGTGCGGTTCGCATAATCAGCTTCGCCATTTACGTCTGCGTTTCCTGTTGTAGTTGACGTTGAGAAGCACGTAACCCACCACCGCCAAAATGAGGATGATGAGAATCGCCAACGTCCAGCCCGAGAACAAGAAATCGCGCACGTCGCACCACGCGGCATACAGAAAATTGCGCGGAGCGCTTTCGCCTGCTACAACCGGCACCGAGCCGACCAACTCTTCACCAAGGTACAACTCCAACGTGCCGAGCACTTCGCCCGCTTCTATCGGGGCTACACATTCCTCTTTTGTTGTGACCACCCGCCGTGTCATATCCTCGCTCTTAACCTCTTCGCCGAGCACGGCTGCAAGATCTCTCACCGGCACCAAACTGATACTGCTTCGCTCAGAGCTGTCACGCACCGTAATGCGACCGACCGGTTCGTTTTTTCGCGCGAGAGTTTCATAACGGAAATCTAACAAACCCCAACGGATCAAGCGCCGTGCATCCGCATACGCGATGTTGGTCATTTCCCCTTTATCATCCTTGCGAGGGGCGCCCATCACGATCGCCATATATTCATAACCGTTGTTGCCGCCGAATGCCATCAGCGACATTTCGGTCAGTGTTCCGCCGGTCTTGCCGCCGAGGGCATAGGTATAAAACGCATCCGTCGACTGGCGGATAAAATCACAACTGGTCGGCCAGCTGCGCGTTTTTCCGCCGGACACGGGTGTAACGGTATATTGCCTTAACTCCAACGCATTGCGCACGTCCGTATATTGCATCGCCGCGCGGGAAAATACCGCCGCATCTCTTGCCGACATATATTGTCCGTCCTCGTTCAGACCGACAACATTGGTAAAGTGGGAATTGTTACAACCAAGCTCCTGTGCATAGAGGTTGAGTCCCTGTACAAAAGCATCCGGCGAACCGCTCAACGCCGCCGCAAGTGCCACCGCGCAATCGGCGGCGGTCTGGATGGTACAAACCGTAAGCAGATCCCGCAGTTTCCACGTTTCACCGAAATTCATCAGCGCCACGTGAAGCCCCGTTCCCGACACGTAGTTGTTAAACAATTCCAACGTATACGTACCGGTCACGCTATCCATATCCACCTGCTGTTCTTCAATCAAGCGCATAGCGTATCCGAGCATTGCCACGCGCATAAGCGCACCCGGCTGATACCGCGTGTCGGCGTCTTTTTCATACAGATAGACGTCCTGCTCCGCTTTGACACCCATATACAACATCACCGCAGACGGGGACTCGATAGGATCCTCATCCGCAGGATACTCATACCGCAGCTCGGCACCCGCGACGGGAAACGCCGCGAACAACAAGCTTATTCCCAACAGTACCGCAAAAGCGCGGCGTAACAATCGTTTCATCGTTTGCTCCGTTTTCAATCGTCAAAATTGAGGGTGGTGCGGGTGCAGATCTCCAGGATCTTATCCCGCAGTTTCACAAAATCTTCAAATGCCGTCGGCTTCTGATTGGGATTGCGCAAAATTGCCGCCGGATGGAACATTCCCATATACAGCACACCGTCTTTTTCGATGAATTCGCCGTGTTGGCGCGTCACTTTAAAATCCGGTGAAATGAAATGAAAAGCGGCGATACGACCCAGGCATACCACAATTTTAGGGTTGATCAAACGCATCTGCTCCGAAAGCCAGTGCGCACACGCTTCTTGTTCCTCCGGCAGAGGATCGCGGTTTTGCGGCGGGCGACATTTCACCATATTGGCAATATAAATGTTATGCTTGCGGGACAATCCCACCGCTTCCAGCATCACGTCCAACAACTTACCGGCTCTGCCGACAAAGGGCTCGCCCTGCAGATCCTCGTTTTCACCGGGGCCTTCGCCGATAAACAATACCTCTGCCTTCGGGTTGCCCACACCGAACACGACGTTGTGACGGGTTTCGCACAAACCGCACGCACGGCAGTCCATACATTGACTTTTTAACGCGTTCCAGTTTTGTTCCATAACGACCTTCCTTGACAAATGATAGGGTTTATGATACAGTTTTATGCAGAAGTTATAATGATTGGGGATATAAAAATGGCAAAACAAATTTTGGTTGAAACATCCGCTCGTCACCTGCACGTGTCGCGCGAGCATCTGGACATTCTGTTCGGAAAAGGCTATGAGCTGACGGCGAAGAAAGATCTTTCCCAGCCCGGTCAGTACGCCTGCACCGAACGTGTAGACGTTGTCGGCCCGAAAAAAACGCTTGCCGGTGTCAGCATTTTAGGTCCTGTCCGTCCGTCCACGCAGGTGGAGATCTCCTTGACGGACGCGCGCTCCATCGGTGTTGTTGCACCGATCCGCGAATCCGGTGATACCGCGAATTCCGGCGGTTGCAAACTGGTCGGACCTTGCGGCGAAGTCGAGATCGCTGAAGGCGTGATCGTTGCTAAGCGCCATATTCATATGACTCCTGAAGATGCCGCTGAGTTCGACGTTCAGGATAAGGACATCGTTTCGGTGAAAATCGAATCCGCCGACCGTTCGCTGGTCTTTGGCGACGTCGTGGTTCGCGTCAACAAGAATTTCGCGTTGGCAATGCACATCGATACCGACGAATCCAACGCGGCTGCCGCCGGCATGAACGCCATGGGCACGCTCATTAAATAAGCGTTTTCCGAAAAGCCCTGTCTTGCAAAAGACAGGGCTTTTTTTATTTATTTTCCGACGCAAAAACGAGAAAAGATACCATCTACCACCGCTTCGGTAGCACGTTCACCCGTCAGTTCCAGTACGGCGCTGATCGCACCGTCCACACTGACCGATACCGCATCCAGCGTCATACCGTTTTGCAATGCCGTTAACGCTTCCCGCACGCCATCTGCCGCACGGCACACACAGTACCGCTGGCGTTCCGTGGCGAGCACCGGCTCGGCATCGTTCAAACGATCAATGCCGGTTACCGCGTGAATGGCGGCGGTGAGGTCTTCCAAACCTGCACCGTTTACCGCTTGCAATTCCACGGTATAAGGGAATTTTGTTTTAATAAAGGCATCGTCGATCTTCTTGTCGAGATCCTGTTTGTTAAGCAACGCAATCGTGCCGTGTGTCGGCAACTGTTCAATAAGTGAAAGATCGTCCGCTGATAAGGGGCGGGAAACATCAAACACTGCCAAAATCAAAGCGGCGGATTCCAAACGGCGACGCGAGCGCTCCACGCCGATCGCTTCTACCGTGTCGTTGGTTTCGCGAATACCCGCCGTATCCGACAAGCGCAAGCAAACTTCCCCGATCCGCACGACTTCCTCCACCACGTCACGGGTGGTACCGGCAATCGGCGTAACGATACTGCGTTCACAACCGCTGAGCAGATTCATTACGGTGGATTTTCCCACGTTCGGGCTGCCGACGATCGCCGTATCAATCCCTTCGCGCAATACACGACCGGCATCGTAAGTGGAAAGCAAGCGTTGCAACTGTTGCTCGGCTTTTTCCAGTTCGATTTCCAACGTTTTTGCCTCAAGTTCCGGAATATCGTCGTCCGGATAGTCCACAAACGCGGAAAACTGCGCCTGCAAACCAATCAGCGCCTCTTTGACCGCCGTCAGCCGCCGATACAGCGCACCTTCGCGCACCGTCAAGGCGGTTTTGGCGGCAAGTCTGCCGTTGGCTTCGATAAGTGACATCACCGATTCCGCACCGGTAAGATCCAGTTTACCGTTCAAAAATGCGCGACGGGTAAATTCACCCGCCTCTGCGGGCTTGGCGCCGGCGGCAAACAGCGCACGCAACGTGCGTTGTAACAAATAAATGCCGCCGTGACAAGAAAACTCTACTACGTCTTCACCGGTATAACTGTGCGGCGCACGGAAAACCGTCGCAACGCACTCGTCAATGTCGCCGTCGGCATCCGCTACCCGCCCGTAAGCGGCACGGTAACCGGACAGCGACGTCAGTTGACGCTCGTTATCAATCGGTCGAAACACCGATGCCGCAATTTCAATCGCACCCGCACCGGAAAGGCGAATAACCCCCAAACCGGCGGGTGCCATCGGTGTGGAGATCGCCGCTATAACTGCCATTATTCACCCTGCGTTTGTTCTGTTGATTCCGTCGTTTCGCCTTCCTCAACGTCCGCCTCATCCTCGTGAGGCACGTTTGCCAGCGATACGATTCGCGTACCTTCTTCCACACGCATCACGCGCACACCCTTGGACGGACGGCGGCACTGACGGATTTCCTCCGCCGCCAAACGGATGATGATACCGCCCGAAGAGATCAAGATAATATCGTCGTCCACACTCACCATACGGATCGCGGCAACGTCGCCGTATTCCTCGGTATGATAGTTGGTAAGACCTTTACCGCCACGGGATTGTACGCGATAATCGGCGAATTCGCTGAGTCGACCGTAACCGGTTTCGGTGACGGTGAGCAACAGATTATTATCGTCGCGGATCGCCATTCCGACGACCTCGTCATCCTCACCAAGCGTGATCGCTTTCACGCCGCGGGCGGTACGTCCCACAACGCGGGCATCGTTTTCGTCGAAGCAGATCGCCATACCTTTACGCGTACCGACGAGCAGTTTCTGATAACCGTCGGTAACGTGTACCCACGCGAGCTCGTCGCCCTCGTCGAGATCCACCGCAATCAAACCGCTCTTGCGGGCGTTGCTGTAAGCGTTAAGGCGGGTGCGCTTGATAACACCGCGGCGCGTAACCATACACAGATACTTATCGTCTTCAAATTCCGTCACGCGGATCATCGCGGTAACCTTTTCGTCACCGGTCAACGGTAACAGATTGATAATGTTCATACCCTTGGAGGTACGGCTGCCTTCCGGCACCTCGTAACATTTCAGGCGATAGACACGTCCTTCCGAGGTAAAGAACATCACGATATCATGGCTGGAGCACAAGAACATCGTTTCGGTGATGTCTTCCTCACGGGTAGTCATACCCTTGATGCCGCGACCGCCACGGCGCTGCGCCTTATAGACGTCCACAGCCTGACGCTTGATATAACCGCGCTGGGACATCGTGAGCACACATTCCTCCACGGGAATGAGGTCCTCAATATCCACTTCACCCGAAACCATCGAGATCTCGGTGCGGCGATCGTCGCCGTACTTGTCACGCAGTTTAAGGCATTCGTCCTTGACGATAGCCTTAACTTTCATTTCATCTTCCAAAATGCTCTGCAGCTCTGCGATCTTTTCGCGCAATGCAGCAAGTTCATCCTCGATCTTCTGGCGCTCCAAGCCGGACAGCTGACGCAAACGCATCTGCACAATGGCTTCCGCCTGAATATCGTCAAAGCCGAAGCGTTCCATCAACTTTTGTTTAGCATCGGCAGTGTCCAAAGATCCGCGGATAATCGCAATGACTTCGTCAATGAAATCTACGGCAACTTTGAGCGCTTCTACGATATGCTCACGTTCCTTGGCTTTGCGCAGATCGAATTGCGTGCGACGGGTAATAACCTCGCACTGGAACTTGATATATTCCTCCAGCATCTCTTTGAGCGTGAGGATGCGCGGTACACCGTTTACGAGCGAGAGCATAATCGCACCGAAGGTGACCTGCATCTGCGTGTACGCAAACAACTGGTTGAGAACGACCTGCGGGTTCGCGTCTTTCTTCAGATCGATAACGATCCGCATACCTTCGCGGCTGGAATGGTCCACAACGTCACGGATACCCTCAATACGCTTTTCATCCGCTAACTCAATGATGGATTTAACAAGATTTAATTTGTTCACCTGGTACGGGATCTCGGATACGATGATTTGGAAACGATCGTTGTGTTCCTCGATCTCCGCCTTGGCACGCACAATGATACGGCCGCGACCCGTTGCATAAGCGGCACGAATACCGGAATAACCCATAATGACGCCACCGGTCGGGAAATCAGGACCCTTAATGCAATCCATAATCTCCGGCAGACCGGCCTCGGGGTTATCGATGAGCAAACAAATACCGTCCGCAACCTCACGCAGGTTGTGCGGCGGAATGTTGGTCGCCATGCCAACGGCAATACCGACTGAACCGTTAACAAGCAGGTTCGGGAAACGCGACGGCAAAACTTCCGGTTCCTTGGTGGTGTCGTCGAAGTTCGGTACGAAGTTTACCGTTTCTTTCTCGGTGTCCGCCAACATATCCAGCGCCATCTTGCTCATACGCGCCTCGGTATAACGGTAGGCAGCGGCGGGGTGTCCGTCGATGGAACCGAAGTTACCGTGACCGTCAATCAGCGGATACCGCAGTGAAAAATCCTGCGCCATACGCACCAACGCATCGTAAACGGACGCATCACCGTGCGGATGATAGTGACCTAACACGTCGCCGACGGTGGTCGCACATTTACGGTGTGCTTTATCGGGCGTAAAGCCATCTTCGTGCATCGTATACAAAATACGGCGATGCACGGGCTTTAAGCCGTCACGCACGTCCGGCAACGCACGCGCGACGATGACCGACATCGAATACTCCAAAAAGCTTTTACGCATTTCCTTTTCGAGGTCGACGTTGATCAGTTTGTTGTTCTGTACCGTCATTTGCTCATCCATTGTTTTGTCTCCTTTATCAGAACCAATTTAGGCTATCTCTCGTTTTAACGCGTCGGGATCTTCAATCGCCGACCACGGAATTTCCAACTGTTCACCGCTCATATACCGTATCGTCACACCAACGTCGCTTGCAGTCAGCTGATAACGACCGTGCACGGCAAAAGATACCACTCCGTTTTGTTGTCTGGCAACGCCCTCTTTTGTGAAGGCAAGTCGTACCGCTTCGCGGTTGCGGCTTTTCAAACGTACGGCCAAGTACGTCAGCAACAATCCCAGCAACAGGAAACCACCGCAAATAATCAGGCAGTTGAGAAGCGGCCAAGGCGTCAACGCCGTCAACAACGCGGGCGTCAGCCCGTAGATCGCCATCTGCGGCAGGACCACTCCCAACGACTCTTGAAATTCTCGGGGATCCTCTGCGGGGATCACCGTCGCGTGGGTGATGACCGTATCAAAATTTGCAAACCGCACGGTCGGCAACGGCTCGTTAAGCAACGGCGTTGCGGATTCTTTAACACGGTAGATGCGAGGAGTAATATGCTCCTGCAAGAAACGGCGAATGGCAATAAGTTGTCCCGCCGTCATATCGGCACTGCGAAAACAGATCACGACGTGACCGTTTCCGATCAGAATACCATCAACACTTTCAAGATAGTGCGTAACCTCCGCATACGGCAGAATGTTGCTGCCGCGCATCGTGCTGTATGCGGCATGATCCTTGTATAACGAAATCATACAACCCGCTCGGATCATACGTTGATCCTGCCACCGCTCCAGCCACACGTTTTCAAGTGCCTGCCGTTTGCGGCGGCGAGTACGCAACATTTGTGCGATCAAAAACCATAAGCATCCCGCAATCAACGGGAATATCAGTGAGGGGATCCGCCAATCGATTTTTATGGCGGCGTCCGCCGCCTGTATCGAAAAGAAACCCAGCAGTACGAACAAAATCACATACAGCAGCGTTTGAGCCGGATCACGTAAAAGCCGCTGCCACCGTTCCTCTTCTTGTCCCGTGAGAAAACGCCCCGCCACAACCAGTTGCGGCGATTCGGGAAAAGCAGTATCCACGGGCGTTCCTCCTTTTACAAATGGCTGTCTATAATCTCACTCAATTCTTCAAAATCGGCAATGCACCGTTTCGGGATAGACAACTGTCGCTCTTTGCCGGCATAGATCTCCACCGTGTCACGGCAATTCACGGCACGGGTGACGTGTGACCACGGCAACCGCAACGGACGCATTCCGTCCGCCTTACCCATCAGCAAAATATACGCATCGGTAAATTCCACACGTAATTTGCAAATATGACGTTCGGTGCGTGTAATGGTACGCCGCATCCGAATCCGCGCCTTAATAACCGATACCAAAAAAACGATCAATAACGCGGACAAAAACAAGGGGAGAGGTTTGATTGCAAACACAAAATAGCCGAACGATGCCAGCATTGTCATCAAAATACAGTTCCCGGGAAGCGATGCATAAAACCGTTCCATAGCAGTCTCCGCCGCTATGCCGACAATCTCGTTATCGGTGTATTCCACTTCCAATGTCAACAATACCTCGGCATCCGTTCTTTGATCCGGCAAATCAATCGTTTGCCCCTCGCCGATACCCGGCACTAATTTGCTTATAAGCATTTGACGCGGAATCGGAACGTTTTTTAATGCCGCTTGCCGTGTGGCTTCGGCGGTTTGCTCGTTCAAAAACCGCGCGGGAATTACGATGGATTTTCCATCCATCCCGCAAAAGATCATCATATCGGCCGTTTCCGCGTACACGCGACATTGCTCGTACGGGATTACCGTCGTTGCCGTCGCAGTGCGTTTGCGGATCGCATCGTTCTCAACCGTGACGGTACCGAAAAACACATAGCCGTTATAAACGGTCGAATCGTATGCCGTTTCACTGCGCCGACGAAGTTGGGCGGGCATTGTCAGCATCATCCACAACTCCGAACCGATCAGCAGTACCAATAACGATACCAGCGACCAGTCAATACGGTTGGCATATTGAAAATCCCATATTCCCATAACCACACACGCTACCAGCATAAATAGGGAAATTAAGCGTGTGCCGCGCGCCATTCCCTTGGCGCGACCGGCAAGGATTTCCTGCGAACGGACATATTCCTCACGGTTTAAGTCGACCGCATATTCCACTTCTGTGAAAAAGTCGTTCATGAATTACATTCCTCAGATGTCGAGATTTGACACGTATTGCGCGTTCTTTTCAATAAAGTCACGGCGCGGCTCGACCTTATCGCCCATCAGGATGGTAAAGGTTTCATCCGCCGCGATCGCATCGGACAATTCCACTTTCAGCATGGTACGGAACGCCGGATCCATCGTGGTTTCCCACAACTGCTCGGGATCCATTTCACCAAGACCTTTATAGCGCTGAATGTCGGTGTTACCGCCAAGTTCTTCAATGTAGCGATCGCGTTCCTCATCCGAGAACGCATACCGTACCTGCTTACCCTTGGACACCTTGAACAGCGGCGGTTGGGCAATGTAGACGTGACCCTCTTCGATAAGCGGACGCATATAACGGAAGAAGAACGTAAGCAACAGAGTACGGATGTGCGCACCGTCAACGTCAGCATCCGCCATAATGATAACTTTACCATAGCGGAGCTTGGACAGATCGAAATCGTCACCGATACCGCAGCCGAGCGCTACGATAACGGGAATGAGTTTTTCGTTGCCGTATACTTTATCCAGTCGCGCTTTTTCGACGTTGAGCATCTTACCCCACATCGACAAAATGGCTTGGAAGTTACGATCACGACCTTGGATCGCGGAACCGCCTGCAGAATCACCCTCAACGATGTAGAGCTCGGTGCGTTCGGCATCGCTCCAAATACAGTCTGCCAGCTTGTCCGGCATACGGGTGGAAGCGAGTCCGCTCTTTTTACGCGCCAATTCACGCGCTTTTTGAGCCGCTTCACGCACACGTGCCGCATTGATGGATTTTTCCAAAATACCTTTGGCGACCGTCGGATTTTCTTCCAGATACGGCGCTAATTTCTCGTTGAGCAACTGGGTAACCAACGTACCCATAGCGGTGTTACCGAGTTTTGCTTTGGTCTGTCCTTCAAACTGCGCATCCTTCAGCTTAACGCTGATAACCGCCGTCAAACCTTCACGGACGTCGTCACCTTTCAGGTTGGAATCCGCTTCTTTGAGCATATTGTGGCGGCGGGCGTAATCATTGAGAATACGTGTGATACCGTTTTTGAAGGAGTTTTCGTGTGTACCGCCATCCACCGTGTGGATATTATTGGCAAACGAAATAATATTTTCGTTATAGCTGTCGTTATACTGGAACGCGACCTCGGCAATGGAATCCCCATCGGTGAGGGACATATGCACAACTTCGTCGTGCAACGCTTGATAGCCGCGCGTTTTGTTCATAAAATCGACGAAGGAAGAAATACCGCCCTCATAGCAATATTCCTGCGATATGACGTTGTCTTCATCGCGCAGATCGGTAAGAGTGATCTTAAGACCTGCGTTCAAAAACGCTTGCTCACGCAACCGCTTTTGCAGTACTTCGTATTCGTATTCGGTGGTTTCGCTGAAAATTTCTGCATCTGCCTTAAAACGAATCAACGTACCGTCACAATCGGAGGTGCCGATCACCGTCAAATCGGAGGTTGCGACACCGCGTTCGAAACGCTGCGCAAACACCTTGCCCTCACGGGAGATTTCAACCTCTAACCACTCGGACAACGCGTTAACGACCGACGAGCCGACACCGTGCAGACCGCCGGACACTTTATATCCGCTTCCGCCGAATTTACCGCCCGCGTGCAACACGGTCAACACGACCGTAACGGTCGGGATACCAAGCTTTTCGTTGATACCGACAGGGATACCGCGTCCGTTATCGCGAACGGAAATAACGTCACCCGGTAAAACATCCACTTCAATGTGGGTACAAAAACCGGCTAACGCTTCGTCGATGGAGTTATCCACGATCTCGTATACCAAATGATGCAGACCGCGCGGTCCCGTTGAACCGATATACATACCGGGACGTTTACGAACAGCCTCAAGACCTTCTAAAACCTGAATTTGGCTTTCGTCATAGGCTTCGCTGCCGGCGCGAGTCATTTCGTTTTCTAAATTCTGATCCATTTCCATTTCGGTGTTCATTTCGGTACCTCTCATTCACTCAAATTGACCGGAAAGATTCGGCTCGTTTTAATAACGTTGCGCAGGATATCTGCGAAATATAGACAGTCGGCGGCTCGTCTCCTCTTTGACAAACCACAAAACTTTTGGGAAGATCATCACCGACGGTAACTACCCGCCCGCTCCGTTGAGCGTCATTTAAAAAACTGCGCGTATTTTTGGAAATCGTCGTGTTTTCCATATCGAAAATACCAACAATTTCGCGCATCGGCACAACGGTTTCTTGTCCTATATGTAAATACATTATGACACTCCTTAACTTTCCACAAAACGCAGTTATTTTGTGGAAAGTTCGCCGCTTTTTACGTAGATTTTTTGCCCGTCTTTCAATGCTTTCAGCGGTTCGGGATCACAGCAGGTAATAAAGACCTGCCAATCCTTAATATGATTTAAAATGTACTCTTGTCGAGAGTGGTCAAGCTCACTCATCACGTCATCGAGTAACGCAATCGGTTTTTCTCCCGTAACTTCCTCCAGCAGTGCCGCTTCTGCCAACTTAATGGCAAGTACCGCGCTGCGTTGCTGCCCTTGCGAGCCAAAGCTGCGGGCGGAAATCCCGTTAATGTAAACCTCCATATCGTCCCGATGCGGACCGACGGTGGTAAATCCGGCGGCAAAATCTTGCCGACGATGCAAGCGCAATTCTTCATACAGTTTTACCGCCATTTCTGACGGGGTTTCTTCCGGTAAAATGTTGACCGTTGACGTATATTGCAGATCAAATTCTTCTTTTCCGGAAGATAAACCTTGATAAATCTTGCGCGCCGTGGTTGCCATACGCTGTACGTAGCGCTGTCTGGCGTGCAAAATACGGCATCCCGCTTGTGCTAACTGACGATCCCACAGATCCATCATTTCAGAAGCTGCTTCACCGGTATCCTGTGCCTTACACAACGCATTACGTTGAGCAAGAATTCGCGCATATTCCGACAAAGTTTTTACGTACGTCGGTCGCAACTGACAGTATGCGGCATCAATCAGTCGACGCCGTTCGGCGGGACCGCCTTTTATCAAGGATAAATGCACCGGCGAGAACACAATACCGCAAAATACCCCTGCCAATTTTGCCGCGGAAGATTGTTTAATCCCGTTAAGCGTTGCCACGCGACGATTTTGAATGACGATCTGTGCCTCTTGTTCACGTCCGTCGGCTTCAAAATTCATTTCAAGGCGACTTTGTTCACTATCAAAGGCAACCAGCTCACTGTCTTTGGCAGAGCGAAAACTTTTGGTACCGGTAAATAACCAGATAGCTTCCAATAAGTTGGTCTTTCCCTGTGCATTTTCGCCTACAATTACATTTACGCCGGGATGCGGTTTAAAAAAGCCGGGTTTTAAATTACGAAATCCCTCAAAGGATAAACGAGAAACCTGCATAGCTTTAGTGCCTCATTCGACCGTTATTGTTTGATCTCCGATCGTTACGGTATCAGCAGGACGAATTTTTTTACCTCGTTGGGTACAAATTTCTCCGTTGACTGCTACCGTACCGTCTTGTATCATCCATTTTGCCTGCCCACCCGTATCGGCAATACCGGCAAGTTTTAGTAAGGCATCTAAACGGATAAATTCTGTTTGAATCTTCGTTATCATACGCGTTTTAATTTTACCGGCAATACTAAGAATAAGAAGTTTTCGCCGGAGGTCGGAACGATCTTCATCGGGGCTTGTGCTCCGTTCAGTTCGATTAAAATTTCATCACTTTCCGTATTACGCAGAGCATCCAATAAGAAACGGCAGTTAAAGCCCATTTCTTCAGGACGGCCTTCCATACCGACCGCCAAAATCTCATTGACGCTGCCGAGTGCCGTAATACAAGAAAGGAAGATCTGATCATCCTTAAAACGGCAGATCAACGGCGATTTTACGCGATCACTGATAACCAGCGAAGCACGATCAACTGCGTCGATCATTTCACGGGTCTTAACACGAATCTTTGTCGTTGTCTGTACCGGAATCGCTTTGCGATACGGCAGAAAATCGCCTTCCAGCAAACGAGAAAAGACTGAATAACCGCCAATTTCCATAATAATATGGCGCGAACCGACCGTTACATACAGCGGCTCTTCTTCATCACTTAACAATTTAAGAACTTCGCTTAAGGTTTTACCCGGTACGACGAACTGCAGGGTTTCACTGCTTTTAATTTCCTCGCAACGCATCGCTAAACGAGAACCGTCTACCGCAACCAATCGCAACGAATTATCAGCAATTTCAAACTGTACACCGGTATGGATCGGACGAGTATCGGTTTGTGCTACGGCAAACAATGTCTGACGAATCATGCTTTTCAGCACGTTTTGTTGCATGGTAAGTGCAGCACCATCGTTAATAGTGGGCAATTCCGGATAATCGGCAGAAGAAAAACCCATAATGGTAAATTCCGAATTACCGCTGCGAATCACCGTATTATTACGGTCATTGGAAACGATCGTGATTTCTTCTTCAGGTAATTTTCGAATAATTTCAGAAAACAGTTTTGCGGTTAATACCAACTCACCGGCTTCTTCAACGTCTGCTTCGATGGTTGTCGTAATACCGAGCTCCATATCGTATCCCGCTAAGAAAAGGGAGGAGGCGGAAGCTTTCAGTAAAATACCTTCCAATGCTGGTAATGCAGATTTGGATGCGACACCTCTTTGCACGTTATTCACAGCATCGACCAAGGCTTGTCTTGCACAGGTAATTCGCATAAGGATCTTCCTTTCTCTTATAAAAATATATCTTTCTTTTGTAGTAGTATATAGTAGTTACTGTGGAAATGTTGAAAGACTTAAAAAGGCTTTATTTTTCCGTTGTTTTAAGCGTTTCATTTTGTGAAAAGTAAGGGGAACGCAGCGGGGAAAAATGTGAAGGAATTTCAGCCTTTAACAACGTGTTGAAACTTGGTATGTGGAATGTTTAAAAAAAGTTAAAAGTTTTACACGGGGTTCCACAAAAATTCCACTTAGTTTTCAGAAATGTTTTTAATGATATCTTTAATCATTCCGTTAAAGGTGGTATCGGTTTCCATCCGTTTTGAAACCTGTTTTAAGGCATATACCACGGTGGAATGATCGCGTCCTCCAAATTCTTCGCCGATATCTTCCATTGACAGGCTGGTTACGTTTCTCAATACGTAAATAGCAACCTGACGAGCGGAAGAAATGTTGGCGGAACGCTTATTTGAACGAATATCATCCGCCGTAACCGACATGGTACGCGCTACTTCCGTAATAACACGCTCGACGGTGATCGGGACGGGTTGACTGTCGTTCTTAATATCACGGATAGCCGCTTGTGCGGTAATAAGCGTAGGTGTGTCACCTTCCAACATACACTGTGCGTGAATACGACGAACGGCACCTTCCAACTGACGAACGTTTTTCTTTAAATGCGTTGCCAAATAATTGACGATATCATCGTTGATATTGATATTCAAAAGCTGCGCTTTTCCTTTGATAATGGCAATACGCGTTTCAAAATCCGGCGGCTGAATATCAACCATAAGACCCATCTCAAAACGAGTGCGTAAGCGTTCTTCCAAAGTAGCAATTTCACGCGGCGGTCTATCGGAGGTCAACACAATCTGTTTACCTGCTTGATGAAGCTCATCAAAGGTGTGGAAGAATTCTTCCTGTGTACTTTGTTTACCGGAGATAAACTGAATATCGTCGATTAACAAAACATCCACGTGGCGATATTTTGCACGGAAATCCGCAGTAGAACCGTTGCGGATTGCTTCAATGAGTTCCGTGGTCATAAATTCAGCTTTTGTAAAGAGTACCCGCAACGAAGGATCCCGTTTGCGGAACTCGTTACAAATAGCAAACATCAAGTGTGTTTTACCGAGCCCGGAATCACTGTAAATAAACAAAGGGTTAAAATCTCTTGCCGGCTTATTGGCAACCGCCTGTGAAGCAGCGTGTGCAAGTTTATTGGAAGGACCGACAACAAAGTTATCAAATGAATAATCAGACGTGACGGGATTTTGATCCACGAAATTTTCGGCTTGCGGGAAATTTGTATCTGCTTTTGTTTCGGTATTTTCTCTTTGATCTTCTTCCGACAAGATTTTTAAATCAAACGGAATACCTAATACTTCACGGACGGCAGTTTTAATTTTTTCCGCATATTGTCCCTCAATGATGCCGCGCTGAAAATTGGTACGTACCAACACCACAACGGCATTTTCTTCAATGGAGCACGGCTCAATACAACTGATCCAGGTGTTGTAAGCCACTTGGCTGATATCCGATTGATTTTGCAAATACGCCAGTATTTCGGACCAGGCTTCCTTGATAGATTCCATTTTTTTAAAACTCCTTTTACGATATAAACGGACGAAAAAACGTTAACTAATATATATATAATATATAAAGGTATAAATACACAACTAATTGTATCATATTATTTTAAGTTTTACAATGCTTTAAACAAACATTTTTTAACTTTTTACATACAAAGAGCCTAAAAATGACCTAGAGAAAAAGAAACGGCAAAAAAGCAGGTTTAAAAGGCAAAAACAACGTACGAAAAAGTCTGTCAAAACTCGTAAAAAACACCGTGTGTACAAAAAAGCAGGAAAAACTGTTGACTTTTATCAAATATCTGTTATATAATAAACTCTCGCAAGGCGAAAGGGGGAAATACCATGCTTCGGACATATCAGCCTAAGAAAAGACATCGTAAAATGGAACACGGCTTCCGTAAGAGAATGGCAACTGCCAACGGCCGTAAGGTTCTGGCTCGCCGCAGAGCTAAGGGAAGAAATCGTCTTACCTATTAAAAAGAGCCACTTTGTGTGGCTTTTTTTTATATGGTACGGGGGTGATTATGTATGTCAAAACTGTACGTGTTGAAACAAAACACCGAATTTCGCGGCGCGTATTATCGGGGGAAGTCGTTTGTACATCCTCTTTTGATCGCGTACGTCAGAAAGAATCGGTTTGGGTTTCCGCGGTTTGGCATCACCACCGGGAAAAAATTGGGAAAAGCGGTAAAACGCAATCGTTGCCGCCGTTTAATTCGGGAAGCCTATCGTCAGCTTGCACCGGAAATTGTTGCCGGCTTTGATATGGTGTTTGTTGCGCGCGCCGCAACTATTGAGAGCAACGAGCCGAAAGTTGAAAAGGCAATGCGTGAACTTCTGAAAAAAGCGGGAGTGATCGTATGAGATGGATCTTGAAGATCCTGATTCGCGGGTATCAAAAATGTATTTCTCCGCTTTTCCCATCGGTTTGTCGGTTTCAGCCGTCCTGTTCAACGTATGCCATTGAGGCAATCGAACGGTTCGGCGCCATAAAAGGTGTTTATCTTGCCGCACGGCGAATTGTTCGCTGTCGACCGGGTGGCGGCCATGGATACGATCCGGTCCCTGAAACGTTTACGTTTTTCAAAAAATAGTAAAGGAGAGCTATACCGTGACAGCTATTTTTGATATTTTAGCAATTCCGCTTGGCTGGTTGATGAGAGTTATCTACAACTTGATTCCGGAATATATGCTCGCAATTTTTCTGTTTACGTTGCTCGTGCGTATTATTTTGTTCCCGTTGTCGCTCAAGACACAAAAAAGCACGGCAGACCGCGCTCGTTTGGCACCTCGCTTGGAGCGCTTAAAGAAAAAATACGAAAAAGATCCGAAAAAGCTGCAAGAAAAGCAGATGGCGCTGTATGAAAAACACGGTGTCAGCATGACCGGCGGTTGTTTGCCGATGGTCGTCCAAATGCTGGTCTTGTTCGGCATTATTTCGGTTATTTATTCTCCGCTCAAACACATTGCGGGTATTCCGGAAGACGTTATTTCGGCTTCTTCTTCGACACTGGTCAGTGTCGGCGTGATGACCGAAAACGATCAAAAGGGATACTACGAAGAAATGAAGATGCTGAATAATCTGGATAAGTATGAAACAGAGATAAAAGCATCCATCGTAAAAGCCAACTATAGCGAGAAAGAAGCCGCGGCCTACGTTGCCGAAATGAAAGAATTTACAAATGACTTTAAATTCTTCGGCAAAAATCTGCTCCAAAACCCGTGGAACGGCGGCTTTGCCGGTATTAGTATTTTGTGGTTGATCCCGCTTATTTCGGGATTAACGGCATTCTTGTCCAGCTTGTTGTCCATGCATTACACCAAGCAGGCAACCGCTGCTGAAAATCAGCAGGCACAGGGTTGTTCCAACGTGATGATGCTCGTGTGGATGCCTGCGTTTTCGCTGTTTATTACCTTCACCGTCCCCGGCGGTGTCGGTATCTACTGGATCTGTTCCAATCTGATCGCGTTGTTGCAGACTTACGTGCTCAATCAGATCTATAACCCTGCCAAGATTCGTGCGCAGGCAGAGATCGAGTACGAGGAGCGCCGCCGTCAGAAGCAAGAGGATAAAAAGCGTCTTGCCGAAGCGCGCGCCAAAGAGCAGCGTGAATTGGCACAGCAGCAAAAAGAGGAACAAAAAGCTCCCTCTAAAAAGAAAAAAGCGGCTCCTGCCAAAACGGAAGAGCCTGCCGCCGAGGAACCGTCGGCGGATGAATCGGAACCGAAAGACGAGTAATCGTTCGGAATAGATGAAGAGAGGAAAAAGCACCGTGCAAAAAGAACTGCTCAAAGAGGCGGAAACGGTAGAAGAAGCCGTACAACTTGCCGCCGAGGAACTCGGAGTTCCGATTGAGGATCTCACGGTAGAGGTCCTGCAAGAGCCGCAGAAAAAAGCACTTGGCTTATTCGGCGGCGCCAAAGCACAGGTCAAAGTGACCGTTAAAGAATCTGATCCGTCCAAAGCGGCTGTTGCGTTTTTAAAAGACATTCTTTCCAAAATGGGTGTTGAAGACGTAGAGATTACCGCGAAAGAAGAGGACGGCACCTGCGCCCTGACGTTAGAGGGAGAAGATCTCGGCTTTATCATCGGCCGTCGCGGCGAAACGTTGGATGCGTTACAGTATCTGACAAGTTTGGTTGCCAACCGTGTGGAAAACGCGTTCTATCGTGTAACCTTGAACGTCGGTAACTACCGCGAGAAACGTGAAAAGACCTTGTCGGGTCTGGCGCGCAAAGCTGCGATCCAGGCAGCAAAGAGTGGTCGTAAGACCTCGCTCGAGCCGATGAATCCGTATGAGCGCCGCATCATCCATACTGCCGTGCAGAAGGTGGAGGGTGCCACGTCGTACAGTGTCGGTAGCGACCCGAATCGCCACGTTGTGATCGCGCCTTCCGACGATAACCCCGTGAAAAACCGTAAAAACGGTGGTCGCAAAAACGGCGGAAACGATCGTCCCGCGCGTGGCGAGCGCC
>JAZQTM010000024.1:0-20020 GCA_045630765.1 Acutalibacteraceae bacterium
ATCGCGACAGAGACGCCGGAAACCTTCTGGCAGGCCATTCAGCTGGTCCATTTTGCCAACTGCATGATCCTTATCGAATGCAACGGCCATTCCGTTTCCTACGGCCGTTTCGACCAGTATATGTATCCTTATTTAAAAGCCGACCTCGACAAGGGGGTTATCTCCCGCGAGCAAGCGCAAGAATACGTGGACTGTGTTTGGGTAAAACTCAACGACCTCGGTAAAGTTCGTGACCTCGCCTCTGCGGAAGGCTTTGCCGGTTACAGTATGTTCCAAAACCTGTGCGCCGGTGGCCAGGACAAGGACGGCAAGGATGCCACCAACGATATGTCCTATATGTGTATCAACGCCACCCTGCACGTGCTGCTCCCGCAGCCTTCGTTCTCGGTGCGCGTTTGGAACGGCTCACCGCACGAATTTATGATTCGCGCCGCCGAGATCACCCGTACCGGTATCGGTTTGCCCGCGTACTACAATGACGAAGTCATCGTCCCCGCTCTGCAAAACCGCGGGTTGACGCTGCAGGATGCACGCGACTACAACATCATCGGTTGTGTGGAGCCGCAAAAATCCGGTAAAACGGACGGTTGGCACGACGCTGCATTCTTCAATATGTGCCGTCCGTTGGAACTCACCTTCTCGAACGGTATGGACAACGGCTTCCAAGTCGGTCCGCAAACCGGCGACGTTGCCTCGATGAAAACCTTTGACGAGTTCTACGATGCTTATAAAAAGCAGATGGAATACTTCATCGAATTGATGGTCAACGCAGACAACGCCATTGACCAAGCGCATATGGATCGCGCACCTCTGCCGTTCCTCTCCTCAATGTTGGAGGACTGCATCGGTCGCGGAAAGAGCGCGCAGGAAGGTGGCTGTGTGTACAACTTCACCGGCCCGCAAGGCTTCGGTATCGCCAACGTTGCCGATGCACTGACCGCCGTGAAAGAACTCGTCTTTAACGAAAAATATATCTCGCTTGCGGAGTTCCGCCAAGCGCTCGAAAACAACTACGGCAAGGATATGGATCCGAAACAAGCCGAAAAACTCACCAAGCAGGTTGTGAAAAGCATGGTGGACAGCGGTCGCACGTTGACGTCGGACGACGTCAAAGCCGTGTATTTGACCGTGGCGCAAAACCCCTGCTCCGACGAGCAGAAGGCGCGCTATCAGCAGTTGCTTGATCGCATCAACACGTTGCCGAAATTCGGTAACGACGATCGCGCGATCGACGATTTTGCTCGCGACGTTGCCTACACCTACACCCGTCCTGTTGAGCGGTATCGCAATCCGCGCGGCGGTGTGTATCAAGCCGGTCTGTATCCGGTTTCCGCAAACGTGCCGCTCGGCGCACAAACCGGTGCCACGCCGGATGGTCGCTTGGCATTCACACCGGTGGCAGACGGTGTATCCCCCGCCGCAGGTCGTGACGTGAATGGTCCGACGGCCGCCGCAAACTCGGTCGCCAGATTGGATCACTATATTGCCTCCAACGGCACCTTGTTTAATATGAAATTCCACCCCAGTGCGCTGGCAGGTCGCAGCGGTCTGGAAAGCTTCGTAGCACTGGTGCGCGGCTACTTCGATCAGAAGGGCAGCCACGTTCAGTTTAACGTCGTCAGCCGTGAAACGCTGCGCGATGCACAGAAGCATCCGGAGAACTACCGCTCGCTGGTGGTCCGCGTTGCCGGATACAGCGCTCTGTTTACCACTCTGTCCCGCTCGTTGCAGGATGACATCATCAATCGTACCGAACAAGGAGGGTTTTAATGGACACCTCGTTGTTATCGGTGACCGGCAGGATCTTCGATATTCAGCGATTTTCCACGCACGACGGATCGGGTATCCGCACACTGGTATTTCTCAAAGGCTGTCCGTTGCGGTGCCGCTGGTGCTGTAATCCGGAATCTCAGTCGTATGAGATCCAGCAGATGACGCTCGGCGGCAACACCAAAACGGTGGGTCGTGACGTCACCGTGGAGGAAGTGCTCAAGGAAGTCTTACGCGATCGAATGTACTACCGACGCTCCGGCGGCGGGGTCACGCTCTCGGGCGGCGAATCGCTGACACAACCGGATTTTGCCGTCGCTCTGTTGACTGCGTGTCAAGAGAACGGCGTGCATACCGCGATCGAAACCACCGGTTTCGCATCACCCGAAGTAATCGAACGGTATCTGCCGGTGCTGGACTGTGTGCTGATGGACATCAAACACATAAACAGTGAAAAGCACCAAGAATTTACCACACGCCCCAACGACCGTATTTTGCAAAACGCCCGCCTGATTGCCGAGAAAGCCAAACGGCTGATCATCCGTGTACCGGTCATTCCAACTTTCAATGACACGGAGGCAGAAATCGGAGAGATTGCCGCATTTGCCGCATCTCTCCCGAACGTGCGGGAAATCCACTTGCTTCCGTATCATCGGATGGGCACGGATAAATACACCGGCCTCGGCCGTGAGTATACGATGGCACACATCACCCCGCCCACCGCAGAACATATGGAACTGCTCAGACGCAAGGCGGAATCGTACGGGCTGAAAGCACTGATAGGAGGTTGATGCAATGGAACTTGACGTGCTGAATCAAAGCGAGAAAAAAACTCGCATCATACAAGAGCTTGTCCCCGGTAAGCAGATTACATTGGCGCATATCATCGCGCACCCTGAGGACATCTTGTATCGCAAGTTGGGGCTGGACCCCGCCGTGGATCACGCGGGCGCCATCGGCATTTTAACCTTGAGTCCCAGCGAGACCGCTATCATCGCCGGTGATATTGCGCTGAAATCCTCGGGCGTTGAGCTCGGTTTCGTGGATCGTTTCAGCGGCACCGTGATCGTAACCGGAACGGTATCACAGGTTGAAGCGGCAATCACAGCGATCCGTGAATACGCGATCGAAAAACTGGGCTTCTCCGTCTGCGAGTTGACCCGCACATGAGAAAGAAACTGATTCTGATGGGGCGCAGCGGTTGCGGAAAAACATCGCTGACACAAGCCCTGCGCGGCGAGACCGTCGCTTACTTGAAAACGCAAGCAATTGCCTACGACGACTTTCTCATCGACACCCCCGGCGAATATTGTGAAAACCATGAACTTGGCGCTGCTCTGTGCCTTTACGCTTACGAAGCAGACGTCGTCGGTTTACTGATCGCCGCCGATGACGACTACTCCCTCTTCCCTCCCTGCATCACCTGCCTGGTGAACCGCGAGGTGGTCGGAATCGTCACTAAGATCGACAAAGCGGACCCCGCCCGCGCCGAAAACTGGCTACGGTTATCCGGTTGCGAAACCGTGTTTCACGTAAACTCTTTAACAGGCGAAGGCATCCCCGCACTGCTCGATCATATCGAAATCAAAGAAAAACCACAAAAAAATAACAAAAACACAGAAAAAACCAAATTTCTATGTTGACTTTATTTGTTTATGGTGGTATGATGTAGCCATGGAAATAGGAAAACCAACAAAATCCACACGGAAAAGGAGAATACATTATGGTAAACGAGTATGAAATCAAAAAACAGATCTGTGCGATCGGTAAGCGCATTTACGATCGTGGTATGGTCGCAGCGAACGACGGTAACATTTCCGTTAAGCTGAACGACAACGAGTTCCTCTGCACCCCCACGGGCGTCAGCAAGGGCTTTATGACCCCCGAGTACATCTGCAAAGTTGACAAGGACGGCAAGGTACTGCAGGCGAACGCCGGCTTCAAGCCCTCCTCCGAGATCAAAATGCACATGCGTGTATACAAAGAGCGTCCGGACGTCGGCGCTGTCGTTCACGCACACCCGATGTATGCTACCGGCTTTGCCATCGCGGGCATCCCGCTGACTCAGCCGATCATGCCGGAAGCCGTTATCGCGCTCGGTTGCGTGCCGATTGCTGAGTACGGTACCCCCTCCACCGAGGAGATTCCGGATGCAGTTTCCAAGTATCTGCAGTCCTTCGATGCCGTGCTTCTCGAAAATCACGGCGCACTCGCGTTCTCGGACAATCTGCTGAATGCGTACCATAAGATGGAGTCGGTTGAGTTCTACGCTCATCTGCTCTACATCTCCAAGCAGCTCGGCGGTCCGAAAGAACTCAACGACAAACAGGTACAGCGCTTGTACGAGATTCGCCGTCAGTTCGGTCTGAAGGGTAAACACCCCGCTGATCTGTGCCCCAACCAGAAAGCCGGCTTGCCCAGCTGCCACGGTTGCGGTAACTGCGACGGCTCCTGCCACTGCAACGGCGAGAGCGAAACGGATCTGGTCGCTGAAATCACCAAGCGTGTGTTAGAGCAAATGGCGAAATAAGGAGCCGCTTATGGACGAACAAGTCTTACGCTCCATTGTGGATAAGGTTACTCGTGAATTAAACGGCAACCTTACCGATATGACACTGGACGCTGCACTCCCCCTTGCCGAAAAGGTGCGGGAAAAAGCGGCGGAAATGGGCGTCAAAGCCGTGGTGGCGATTTCCAACAAAGCCGCCCGACCGGTACTGGTAGAATGTGCGGATGATTCGTATATTGCCAGTTACGACGTTGCCTTGCAAAAGGCGTTCACGGTCGTGTCGCTGAAAATGTCCACCGCACAATTAAAACCATTAGCACAGCCCGGCGGTCCGTTGTACGGCATTCAGTTTACCAATGAAGGTCACATCGTTATTTTCGGCGGCGGAGAGCCGCTCACGAATGCAAACGGTGAGATCATCGGCGGACTGGGTGTCAGCGGCGGCTCGGAAGAGCAAGATACCGCGCTGGCTGCTTACGGTAAAGAACTATTTGAGAGAAGTGGAGGCACTAAGTAATGGATGTTAATTCTTCCAACATTGAAGAAATCGTCCGCCAAGTATTGGACAACATGAAGGGCGCCGTTCCGGCTCCCGCTGCTGCTCCTGCTGCCGGACAAAGCGTCCCGAAAACCGCACGCGTGGCGATGCTCACTCAGCTTGAGAAATTCGAACTCAAAGAGTACACCATCCCCGAACTCGGCGATGACGATATGCTCGTCAAGGTCGAAGGCTGTGGCGTTTGCGGAACGGATGCTCACGAATTCAAACGCGATCCTTTTGGTCTGATCCCCGTAGCACTCGGTCACGAGGGCACCGGTGAGATCGTCAAAATGGGCAAAAACGTCAAGGTCGACAGCGCAGGCAAGCCCTTGCACATCGGCGATAAGGTTGTTACCTGCGTAACGCTGCACGACGATCCCGATATCACGATGTACGATATGAACAAGCAGAACGTCGGCGCTGCAGACGTATACGGCTTGCTCCCCGACGACGACGTGCATTTCAACGGCTGGTTTGCCGATTACATCGTCGTTCGCGGCGGTTCGTCCGTGTTCAACGTAAGTGACTTGGATCTGGATTCCCGTATTCTGATCGAGCCCTGCGCCGTGTTGGTACACGCCGTAGAGCGCGCCAAGACCACCGGCATTCTGCGCTTTAACAGCCGCGTTGTCGTACAGGGTTGCGGTCCTATCGGTCTGATCTGTATCGCCGTACTGCGCACGATGGGCATTGAAAACATCGTTGCGGTCGACGGTGAAAACAAACGCTTGGAATTCGCTCGTCAGATGGGCGCCAACGCTACCGTCAACTTCAAAGACTTCCAGGGCGTGGAAGCGTTGGCAGGCGGCGTGAAAGACGCTTTCGGCGGTTATCTCGCTGACTTCGCGTTCCAGTGCACCGGCTCCCCCGTTGCGCACGCCAACATCTACAAGTTCATCCGCAACGGCGGTGGCTTGTGCGAACTTGGTTTCTTCATCAACGGTGGCGACGCCACCATCAACCCCCACTTCGACATCTGCTCGAAAGAGATCACCACGGTTGGTTCCTGGGTATACACCCTGCGTGACTACGCAACCACCTTTGATTTCCTCAAGCGTGCGAAGGGCATCGGCTTGCCGATGGAAAAACTCATCACCCATAAGTACCCGTTGGAAGAGATCAACGAAGCACTGGTCACGAACCTGAAAATGGAAGGTTTGAAGATCGCTGTTGTCAACAAGTAAGGGGCGAATAAATCATGGGAAACGCCACCGGTATTATTGAGGTATACGGCTTGGTCGCCGCTTTCGTCGCGTGCGATGCCGGCTGCAAAGCTGCCGACGTGACGGTCGAGCATTTCGACAAAAACAAACCCGGCAACCCCGAAAGCCTCACGGTTCCGCTCATCGTTGCGGTGAAATTCCGCGGCACGGTCGACAACGTCACCGCCGCCGTCGAAGCCGCCGCCGAAGCTGCCAAAGGTGTGTCCGGCGTTGTCACGACACACATTATGAGCAGCACCGAGCCGGATACCGAGCCGATGCTCAAAATCAATGCTTTTGATAAGAATTAATTTCAAGGGAGGAAACACATATGTCTAACGAAGCACTTGGTATGGTAGAAACCCGCGGTCTCACCGCCGCCATTGAAGCTGCCGATGCAATGGTCAAAGCAGCAGAGGTTACCCTCATCGGTACCGAAAAAATCGGTTCCGGACTCGTATCCGTCATGGTTCGCGGCGACGTCGGTGCTGTGAAAGCTGCCGTCGAGGCCGGCTCCACCTCCGCTTCCCGCTTGGGCGAGCTGGTTGCCGTTCACGTCATTCCGCGTCCTCACGCTGATGTGGAGAAAATTCTGCCCAAATTTTAAGGAGAGATCCCACAATGAAGTCTTTAGGACTGGTTGAAGTATCCGGCGTAACTGCCGGAATCGATTGCCTGGACATCATGTGCAAATCCGCTAACGTGGAATTTGTTACATGGGAGCGCAAGCTCGGCGGACGTCTGGTCACGATTGTCGTGCAAGGCGATGTATCCGCCGTCACCGCCGCCGTGGAAAACGCGGTCGCGGGGGCTCTCGTAAAACCCGCTGCTCACGCCGTCATTGCCAGCCCGCACGAGGAAACTATGCGGATGATCAATCTGAGCGCCGCACGAATTCAGAAAAAGGCAGGGAATGAAAATGGCTGAACAAAAAAAGGTCCCCACTGAGGCGCCGAACGCGGCGCCCGAAGTAGAACCGGTAAAGGAGGTAAAGAGTATGGCACTGGAAGCATTGGGTATGGTCGAAACCAGAGGTCTGGTGGCCGCCGTCGAAGCTGCTGACGCAATGGTCAAAGCTGCGAACGTGACCCTGATCGGTACCGAAAAAATCGGTTCCGGACTCGTGTCCGTCATGGTTCGCGGCGATGTCGGCGCTGTCAAAGCTGCTGTCGAAGCCGGTTCTACGTCCGCATCTACGCTGGGCGAATTGGTTGCGACCCACGTAATCCCGAGACCCCACAGCGACGTCGAGAAAATCTTGCCGGAGCTGAAATAAGTCTACCAAACAATTCTAAACAAGGAGGAAACAACAATGGCACTGGAAGCATTAGGTATGGTCGAAACCAGAGGTCTGGTCGCCGCTATCGAAGCTGCTGACGCAATGGTCAAAGCTGCGAACGTCGTCCTGATCGGCACCGAGAAAATCGGTTCCGGACTCGTGTCCGTCATGGTTCGCGGCGATGTCGGCGCTGTTAAGTCCGCTGTGGAAGCCGGTTCGTCTTCTGCTGCGCGCTTGGGCGAAGTCATTGCTACGCACGTCATCCCGAGACCCCATGGCGATGTGGAGAAGATCCTGCCCGTACTCAAATAAGTATTTGTATGGTTCATGCGGAGGGGGCTTCCGCTCCCTCCGCATTCTCCCCATCCCCGCTCTAACCTAACTACTGAATGAAAAGGTGAGGAACATGATCGTCGGAAAAGTTGTGGGAAGCATCGTTTCCACACGTAAAAATGACAACTTAATCGGCAGTAAATTTATGGTGGTTGAGCCTCTCGCCGATATGGGCGACAGCTCCTCCAGCATCGTTGCGATCGACAACGTCGGCGCCGGTATCGGTGAGCTCGTTTTGGTAGCCACCGGCAGTGCGGCACGCATTGGTTGCAATATGGAACATGCCCCCGTAGATGCCGCGATTGTCGGCATTGTAGATAGCGGTATAGGATTGAACAATCATGAACATAACTGAACTCAAAAACCTTTTGCGTGAAGGCGGTGTGGTCGGCGCAGGTGGTGCCGGTTTCCCCTCGTATGCGAAACTGGACGAGCGCGCCGACACCCTGATCCTCAACTGCGCAGAGTGCGAACCTCTTCTCAAACTGCATCAGCAGCTTTTGGAGCAGCACGCCGCAGAAATCCTTAGCGCATTTGATTTAATTGCGAAAACAATAGGCGCCAAATCGGTGATTCTCGGCATCAAAAAGCATTACAAGCAAACCATTGAAGCCGTAGAACAACACATGGCAGCCTACTCAAATATGTCGATCTGCCGTCTGCCGGCGGTGTACCCCGCCGGTGACGAGGTGGTACTGATTTACGAAGCAACCGGACGCGTCGTACCCGCGGGAGGACTCCCCATTGCGGTCGGTGTAACGGTGTTCAACGTAGAGACCATCCTGAACGTAGCAAACCTGCTTGGCGGAAAACCGGTCACCCACAAATACGTGACTGTCGCAGGCGAAGTTGCCTCCCCCGCCACTTTCAAAGTGCCGATCGGCACGGCGATCAGTGAGCTTTTGGAACTTGCCGGTGGGGTGACGACACCGCATCCGGCGTACTTAATGGGCGGTCCGATGATGGGTCGCATCGGCAGCAGCTACGAACCGGTCACCCGCACAACAAACGCAGTGCTGGTACTGCCGAACGATCACCAGCTGATCGAGAAAAAACAAGCAAAACCGTTTGTGGATATGAAACGCGCCATGGCGGCGTGTTGCCAGTGCAACTACTGCACCGATCTGTGCCCCCGCCATATGCTGGGACATCCGATCGAACCCCACAAATTTATGTTATACGCATCTAACGGCATCACCAACGATGCCACACCGTATCTCAACTCGTTCTACTGCGTCAGTTGCGGTCTGTGTGAGCTGTATTCTTGCGGTCAGGGTCTTTCCCCCCGCACACTGCTCGCCGCTTGCAAAAACGGGCTTCGGCAAAACGGCGTGAAGCCGCCGGTGCCGGAAGTGCAACCGGTCAATCCCGCTCGCGACTACCGCAGAGTGCCTATGAATCGCTTGATGGCGAGATTGGACTTGACCGCTTATGATAAAGCGGCTCCCCTGTCTGATGCCAAGGCGAAAGGAAAACAACTTCGCGTGCTGTTATCACAGCACATCGGCGCCCCCGCCAAAGCGGCGGTAGCCGCAGGCGACAAGGTGACCGCCGGTCAGGTGATCGCCACCGCCGCCGAAAATGCCCTCAGCGTCAACATCCACGCGCCCGTAAACGCAACGGTAGAATCCGTCAGCGATACGGTCATCACACTGATTAAGGAGGATGCATAATGAAAAAAGCAATCGGCATGGTCGAATATAAAACCGTATCCTCCGGTATGATGGCGGCGGATCGGATGGTGAAAACCGCAGAAGTTGACGTGTTGGAAGCAACCACCGTCTGTCCCGGTAAATACATGGTCATCATCAGCGGTGACTTGAGCGCCGTAAAAGCAGCTGTTGACACAGCCGCAACCATGTATCCCGACACCTTGATTGACAGCTTCGTGCTCGGCAATCCCCACGAATCGATCTTCAGTGCGCTGTACGGTTCTACTGAAATCGGCGCTCCGAATGCACTTGGTGTTTTGGAAACGTTTACAGCCGCCGCCGCTATTGTCGCTGCGGATAACGCCGCAAAAACCGCTCAAGTAGAGCTCGTGGAACTCCGTCTTGCACGTGGTATGTGCGGTAAATCGTACTTACTGCTGACCGGTGAGATTGCGGCAGTTGAAGCGGCGATCAAGAAAGCTCAACAAGACGCCGGTGAAGCCGGTATGTACCTCGACAGCGCGATCATTCCTCACCCCGACGAGAAAATGTGGCGTAGTATTCTGTAAAACGGCGCGATAAATTCTGAGAAAAGGAGGTCATGGCGATGCTCGCAATTGAACGGCGGAATGTCATTCTTTCGAAATTAGCACAAGATGGAAAAGTCATTGTTGCGGACTTGAGCCGTGACTTCGGTGTGACGGAAGAAACTATTCGCCGCGATCTGGAAAAACTGGACAAAGACGGCTTGGCGAAAAAGACGTACGGCGGTGCGGTAGCAACCCAAACGATGAACACCGACCTGCCGTTCAGCGTTCGCAAACGCGCCAACGTGGACCGCAAACAGCGTATCGCCCAAATGATCGGCGATATGATCCACGATGGCGACTACATTATGTTGGATGCCAGTTCCACCGCCATTTTCGTGACCAAATACATCAAATCCCGAAAAAACATTACCTTGATCACCAACTCTGTTGAGATCCTTTTGGAACTTGCCGACAAGGAAGGCTGGAACGTCCTCTCCACCGGCGGTGCCCTCAAGGAGGGTGCTCTGGCAATGGTCGGCACCACCGCCGAAAAAATGATTCGTGGTTTCCACGTTGACTTGGCGGTGTGTTCGTCGAAAGGAATCGATATGTCGATGGGCATCACCGATTCTAACGAAAAAGATTCTCAAATCAAGCAAGCGATCTTCTCCGCCGCTAACCGCAAGGTGCTTGCGGTCGACGGCACCAAATTCGACAAGATTTCGTTTGTCAAGGTGTGCGACGTGAATGAAATCGACACCGTGGTAACCGATGAAAAGCCCTCTGACCGGTGGGTGGAATATTTAAGAAGCAAAGACGTTGAACTGGTCTATTGATAAAAATGTATGAAATTCAAATTCCGAAGGAGTGAATACAATGGCAACAACAATTTCTGAATCCGAAATCCGTCAGGTTGTCAGTCAAGTATTAAACCGCATTCAAGCTACCCCCGCTGCTTCGTGGGATTCCACGCAGTACGGCGGTCGTAAATTGATCGGTATTTACGAGGATATGAACGAGGCGATCAAGGCGGCAGAAGCCGGCTATCGTGCCGTTCGCGCGATGAGCGTGGAGCAACGCGAAAAGATCATCACCGAGATCCGCAAACGCACCCGCGAAGAAGCGCCGATCATGGCGGAGTTGGGTGTCGCGGAAACCGGTATGGGACGCGTAGATCACAAGCGTGCCAAACATCTCCTGGTGGCGGATAAAACGCCCGGTACCGAGGATATTGTGTCGGCTGCCAAGACCGGTGACGACGGCTTAACGTTGGTCGAGATGGCGCCGTTCGGTGTTGTTGGCGCGATCACTCCCAGCACCAACCCCAGTGAAACGGTCATCTGCAACAGCATCGGTATGATCGCAGCGGGTAACGGTGTGGTATTTAACCCCCACCCCAACGCGATCGCTACCTCCAACTACGCTGTTGACCTCGTCAACCGCGCTTGCAAGGCGGCAGGCGGTCCTGACGTGTTGGTCTGCTCCATGAAAAAGCCCACGATGGAATCCGCGGCGATCATGCAGTCGCATCCGTCCATTCGCTTGCTCGTTTGCACCGGTGGCCCCGGCGTTGTACGCGCCGTACTCTCTTCCGGTAAAAAAGCCATCGGCGCCGGTGCGGGTAACCCGCCTGTTATCGTAGACGATACCGCCGATATCGCCAAAGCCGGTAAGGACATTTTGGACGGTTGCACCTTCGATAACAACCTGCCCTGCATCGCAGAAAAAGAAGTGTTTGCGTTCCGCAACATCGCCGACGAATTGATTTCGGTTATGCTGCGCAACGGTGCCTATCAGATCAACGCCAACCAAGCCAAGCAGCTTGCCGATATCGTGCTTGTTAACAAGACCGATAAAAACGGTAAAACCAAGTTGGTCGTCAACCGCGACTGCGTCGGTCGTGACGCGGACGTGTTGCTTGCCAAGATCGGCATCAACGTCAGCAAAGACATTCGTTGCATCATCTGCGAAACCGATTTCGATCATCCCTTTGTGCAAGAGGAATTGATGATGCCCATCCTGCCGATCGTGCGTGTGGATAACATCGATGAAGCGATCGAACTTGCGTGCAAAGCGGAGCACGGCAATCGCCACACCGCGCATATGCACTCCAAGAACATCGATCATCTTTCCCGTTTTGCCAAAGCGGTGGAAACCACTATTTTTGTGAAAAACGCTCCCTCCTATGCCGGTATCGGTTTCGGCGGCGAAGGTCACAGCACCTTTACGATTGCCGGTCCCACCGGTGAGGGTATCACCTCGGCACGCAGCTTCACGCGTCAGCGCCGCTGCGTGATGGCAGACAGCTTCCGCATTATCTAAAAAGGAGTCTTTATTATGGCATACGATGCGTCGTTAGTTTCCGAAATCGTCAGCCGCGTGATCGCGGAGGTCGGCACCGCCCCGAAAGCGGATAACACTGTGCCGGTGGGTGTGTCCAACCGTCATATCCATCTTTCCAAAGAACACGTGGAGATCTTATTCGGTAAGGGATATGAGTTAACCCCCTTAAAGGATCTCTCGCAGCCCGGCCAGTACGCTTGCAAAGAGGTGCTCACCATTGTCGGTCCCGCTATGCGTCCGATCGAGAACGTACGTGTGCTCGGTCCCGTGAGAAAAGCCTCGCAGGTGGAGATTTCGCGTACCGATTCGTTTGTACTGAAAGTCAAACCGCCGGTGCGTGAATCGGGCGATATCGCCGGATCTGCTCCCGTTACCATTATTGGTCCCAAGGGTGTTGTTACCCTTGCCGAGGGCTGCATCATTGCCAACCGTCACATCCATATGAGCGAAGAAGACGGTGCCGCTTTCGGTGTAAAAGACGGCGACTACGTCACCGTGAACGTGAACGGTGAGCGCCGCACCACTTTCTATGACGTGCAAGTGCGTGTCAACAAAGCGTTCCGTCTGGAAATGCACGTGGACACCGACGATGCCAACGCTGCCGGTATCGGCAACGGCTTCAAAGTGGAAGTTGTAAAATAAATACAAGCAAAAGCACCTGGCAGCGCGCTGTCAGGTGCTTTTTGGTAGGTTATTGACCTTTTTTAAAAAATGAGGTAAAATAATATCGTATGTACTTGCCCTAACGGGCGGAAAAGAGGCGCTTTATGCTGGTATCTCCTTCGATCCTCACCTGTGACTTTGCGCACATGGAACGGGAACTTGATTTTGTTAAACAAAGCGGTGCCGATATGGTGCACCTGGATGTCATGGACGGCGTGTTCGTGCCGAACTTAAGCTTCGGCCCGCCCGTCATTGCGCGGCTTCGCCCGATCTCGGATATGTTTTTCGACGTACATCTGATGATGGAATATCCCGATCGATTGATCGAGGCGTTTGCAAAAGCCGGTGCGGATCTCATCAACTTTCACGTGGAAAGCGCCGCGCCGATCGCCGAAACGTTGGATAAGATCCACGCGCTCGGCAAAAAAGCGGCGTTGACCATTAAGCCGAAAACGCCCGCAAGTGCGGTGTTCCCGTATTTGGATAAGGTCGAAATGATTCTCGTGATGACTGTCGAGCCCGGTTTCGGCGGACAGTCCTTTATGGCGGATATGATGCCGAAGGTGCGCGAACTGCGCGACGAAATTGATCGCCGCGGCTTATCCGTTCAAATACAGGTGGATGGCGGTATCGCCGCCAAAACGGCACCCGTCGCCGCCGAAGCGGGCGCGGATATTGCCGTTGTGGGCAGTGCACTCTTTAACGCGGATGACGCTAAAGCGTTGGTGGCGGAGATCCATACGCTTCGCACAGGCGTTGCAGAGCATTCCCAATCGTGATCGCTTGATTATGTTCTTCTATGCGGGCGGCGGCAACGTATCCTTCGCCCGTACAGTGACCGAACTCCTGTAACAGACGGCGACAACCGCCGACAGTGTCAAGCCCCGCGTACAGTATCAACGCATATCCTTTCCCCTGCCGATACAAAGACGCAGGCGGCAGTCCTTCTTGATGCTTTGCGTGCAACTGTTCTCCCAGTTGCAGTACCGCTTCCGCTGAATCCAGCGTATAGATCTGCGGCAACGCCGTCGGAAGCAAACGGTCGGGTGCGCTGAATAAAAACACGCAACCGCCTTCCAGCGGCAAGGCTTCCACCAATACGCTGCCGTGGCTGCCAAACGAACGGCGCTGTCTGGCAATGCCGAGCAAGCGCCGTATCGTACGGGTGGCTTCGGGTGTGCCCGCTTTCATTTCATCCAACCGCAAACCCCAACGGCACAACTCGTCATCGGTCATCCATATACGTAAATCACCGCTGTTCAGCGGGTCTATTTTCATTGTAAGCTCCTCCTTTGCAAAGGACCGTATACCACCATCATATTAACGGTACAAGCTCTTTGCAAGAGGTTAAATTTTGGAATTTTTCAATTCTTCAGAAAGGGTGTGGCAAAATGCTTCCTAGACATGGGATTCGGCTGTTGTTCCAGAAAGAACCCGCCATTTCTCAGCCAACAGCGGAGCTGACGGATATTTCGCAAGTCATACTCCCCTTTTCCTTTGCCACCGAAGCGGCGGTAGTTCCTGCCGTTTCTTTATATGACACCGTTAACAAGGGTACCCCCCTCGCGGTGATTGAAAACGATCCGCTGGCAACGGTTTGTTCCAGCGTTATGGGTGCGGTCAGCGGTGAGCGAACCATTCAGCACCCGTTATACGGCACCTTGCACTGTGCCGTCATTGATTGTGTACCCGAAGTGCCTGCGCCCGAAGTGCCGGTACTTCTCCCCGAAACCATCACTCCGGAGTTGATTTTGGAAACTGCGGAGCGGTTAGACGTCATCGACGAGCTGGACGGCGTTCCACTGGTTTTGAAGTTGCGCGAATGGCAAAACACCGGTTGCGACTTCTTAGCCGCCGACGGCATTGAGATTGAGCCGTATGCTTCCAGTGCGTGGGCAGTCCTGCGTGACCGTGCCGAAAACGTATTGGAGGGTCTTCGCCTTGCCGCGCTGTGTGTCGGTGCGCCGCGCTACCACATTGCCGTTTGCCTTTCGGGTCAACGGCGGCGCTCGATCGCTTTGCGCGTCGGAAAAGACTACCTTTACCAAACCGATTCCTATTATCCCAAAGCCGAGCCGGTACGTTACAGCAAACACGGCGGTCACGATACGGTGAAATTCGGTTCACGCGTATGCCGCATCGGTGTGCAAGCGTGCCTTGCACTGTATCGCGCATTATATTTGGGAGAAGCGCATAACCGCTGCATCGTTACGGTTGCAGGGGATGCCGTCCCGTGTCCGCAAAACGTTTCCGTACCCTTTGGTACGACGGTACAGCAGTTACTCGAACATTGCGGTTTGGTTGAACCGCCGGATTACCTCGTGTTGGGTGAGCAAATGACCGGCACCACCGCTCTGACTTCGGACATCCCCGTTTTGCCGGGAATGACCTGTATAGTGGCACTTACCGCTAAAGCGATCCGCCCCGTCACCCCGCGCACCTGCGTTGGTTGCGGTCGTTGTGTACAAGCGTGTCACGCCAATCTTTTGCCGTTTGAGATCAACCGCCGTTATCAGAATATGCACTACGAGCGGATTCGTTCGCTGACTCCCGATCTCTGTGACGGTTGCAACGCGTGCTCATACATTTGTCCGTGCGGCATTGATCTTGCCGCCATTATCCAAGAGGCAAAAACAGCGGATAACAGTATTTCCGTGGATTTGGAGGAGGATAGCGATGCTTAAAGCTTCTGCCGCGCCGCATCTGCGTGAGGCACAACGCCCCGCCTACCAATCTCTCGGTGTGTTGTTGTGTCTGATTCCGTTAACGGCTTTTTCCTGCTTGCATTACGGCATTCGTCCGCTCTTGCTGGTGTTATTCGGTATTGTCAGCGCTGTGCTGACGGAATTTGTCTGCGGTTTGTTCCGCCACGGTCGTCCTTCTATGTCGGATGCCACTTCCGCGGTAACCGGCGGTCTGATCGGCGCAATGATGTCGCCGCTTTCCCCTTTCTGGGTTCCTGTCATCGGCTCGGCATTTGCTATCGGTGTGGCGAAAATGCCGTTCGGCGGTACCGGTCGTAACATTTTCAATCCCGCAGCCGCAGGCATGGCGTTTTGTGCCATCTGTTTTCCGACGCGACTGTTCGTATACCCCGATCCGACGCTGACCGATTCCCTGCCGCTCTTTGACACCTCTGCCATCATCACGGCTGCCTCTCCTACCGCCCAGCTCAACAGCGGCGGTACGACCTCTTACGGTTGGCTTTCGCTGCTCAGCGGTGATTTCCCCGGCCCGATCGGCTCGACCGGTGTTCTGATCCTGCTGGCCTGCGCGGTGTATCTGTTTATGCGCCGTTCGTCCTCGCCGTATATCCTGATTCCGTATTTGCTGGTTTGCGCGCTTTTAGCCGCTTTGTTCCCGCGTGCTTCCATCGATGCCGCTACCAGTGTTTCGCTGGAGTTGTGCACGGGCTTGTTGCTCTTTTCCGGCGTCTTTCTTCTCTCGGATCCCTGCACGGCACCGCGCTTTTGGTTGGCGCGCATCTTGTACGGCGTCGCTGCGGCTATCCTGACGATGATCCTTCGTCATTACGGTCGTTTTGAATGTTGTGAATTCTTTGCAGTCATGCTGGTTAATTCCTTCTCACCGTTGCTTGACCGCTATTGCTGGCAATTTACCACGTGGCTTCGTCGCAAAAGAACGGAGGTGGCATCCCTGTGAAACCTGCTTTTCGTAACTTTTGGTCGATCGTGTGGGACACCTTTCTGCCGCAAAACGTGGTGCTTGTTCAAGCGTTGGGATTGTGTCCCATTCTTGCGATCGGTATCAATCTGCGCTACGGCGTAGCCTTGTCGGCGTGCGTGGTTGTCACACTTGTACTTGCCGATCTGCTGTTTGCTCTATTTTCAAAACGGATCGCCACCCGTCTGCAACCGATTGTCTACGTCTTGTTATCCTCGGTTTTGCTGTTCGGTGCATCGGTATTGCTGCGTCTTTTCATTTCCGCAGAAATCTACGCGCACTTATATCTGTTCTTGCCGCTGATGGCGGTAAATACCATTTACACCTACCGTTCCGCTATTGCGCCGACGGCACCGCGTGCCACGCTTGCCATGACGTTGGCGGATTCACTCGGATGTGCGCTCGGTTTCAGTTTGGTGCTGTGCATTGCCTCCGCTCTGCGCGAAATGGCGATCTACGGCACCTTGTGGAACATTCCGCTCGGCTATGAGGTGCGTTTCCCGGAAGCGGAACATCCCTTTATCGGCTTTATCCTGCTCGGCTTTATGGCTGCCACTTTGCAGTGGTGTAAAAACCTGTCGCGCCGCAAGGATACACGGGAGGTGGAGACGTTATGAACACTGTCCTCAATACGTTTCTCGTTTTCCTGATTGCCGCCACCATGCAGAACTTGGTGCTCACCGCCGGCTTTGACTCTTCGGTGATGCTCAAGATCCACCGCAATCCCCGCCAACTGTTACGCTTTGACGTTTTAGTTCTGTGCTTTTCGGTGATCACCACTGCGATTTTTTATCCCATTGATCGGCTGCTGGGTGCTGTTTGGTGGGTGCGTATGCTGCGTCCCCTCATTATCATCGGCATCGTTTGCCTGTTGTATTTGATCGCAATCGTGGTCCTTCATCTCGTCCCGACGCTGTACCGCCGTGTGCGGCATCTGCTGCCGCTCGCATTCTTCAACAATCTGGTCGTCGGTGTGGCGCTACTGCTGAACCTGCAGGTGTCCGTATCCTTTTTCTCCGCCTTGGGACTCGCCGCCGGTGCGGCGCTCGGTTTTGGCTTTTTGTCCGCGATGACCGCCGAGGCGAACGAACGTATGGACAACCCCGACATTCCCTCGTCGTTCCGCGGTCTTCCCGCAACGCTTGTCTATCTCGGTTTGCTGGCATTGGCACTTATGGGTTTTTCACCGGTATTTCATTTCGTTTAAAGAGGATCTGTTTATGGCTTTGCCTATCGTTGCTTTTTTTGATTTAGACGGCACGCTGGCGTTGCACAACCAACCGCCCTTCGCCGTAGACGTTGACGCGATGCGCGCTTTCCGCGCACGCGGCAACTATTTGTTTTTGTGTACCGGTCGATCCACCGGCTATCTGTACCCCGCTATTTTAGACATCGGGTTTGACGGCATCGTCGCAGGTGCCGGTGCGTATGTGTCAATCGGGGATCGCGTCATTTTCCGCACCTGTGTGTCGGAGGAAGTCCTCACACCGATCCAGCAAGCATTTGAGAAATCCGATGCCACGCTTGTTATGGAAACCGAGGATCATATGGTACAGCTCGCCTCTCCCACGGCAACCAAGTTGGTCCCCGCGTATCCCCGCCTTTACACCGCTGCCGAGTGGCGCGAGCAATTTCCGAATGAGATCACCTCCAAGCTCACGGTATATAGCGTGATTCCGCCATCGATTCTCCCGCACGTGAAAGAGAATTTGGATATTATTCAGCACCCCCATTACGTGGAAATGGTTCCGCACGGTTGTTCGAAATCCGACGGTATCCGTCGGGTGCTTGCCGAGTTGAATCTGCCCCGTGAACAAAGCATTGCATTTGGGGACAGCATGAATGACTACGATATGCTGCAATACGTTGGCGTCGGTGTGGCAATGGGAAATGCGGACGAACCGGTCAAAGCGATCGCCGACCGTGTGACCGCTCCGTACGACCAAGGCGGTATCGCACAAGTGTTGCGTGAATATCTGGAGGAAGCATAAATGAAAAAACCACTCATCGGCGTTACCTGCCGTTATAACGAAGAAAACGAAGAGATCAGTTTGATCCCCACCTATATGAATGCCGTTGCCGTACACGGTGCCGTGCCGATCCTGCTATATTGTACAGAGGACGAGGCACTTCTCCGCTCTTGGGTAGACCTGTGTGACGGCTTAATGATCTCGGGCGGACCTGACGTGGATCCGTCGTATTATGGTGAAGAACGGCACGAAAAGTGCGGTCCCGCCTGTCCCAGCCGTGATCGCACCGAGAGTCGTCTGTTTGAGATGTTCCGAGAGGCGGGAAAACCGATCCTCGGCATCTGCCGCGGTGCACAATTAGTCAACGCGTTGCTCGGCGGCACGTTGTATCAGGATGTGCCGTCCCAGTACAACGACGGTCTGGTGCACAGTATTCCGAATTTGGTGCCGGCTTGGCATTCCATGAACATCGTGCCGGGTACCCGCCTGCATAAAATGTTAGGTGTGGAGGAATGCACCGTCAACAGTTTCCATCATCAAGCTGTTTTGAAGGTAGCACCCGGTATGCGGGTAGCAGCGAACGCCCCCGGCGGGCTGATCGAAGCCATTGAAAGCACCGATGATTCGTGGCTGTTCTGCATACAATGGCATCCCGAGCGCACGTTCCAAGATGACGAGGTCAGCAACAAACTGTTCGGCGCATTCGTTGACGCTTGCCGATAACCGTATATATAAAGAGGCACACTTCCCAAGGAAGTGTGCCTCTTGTTGTTATGCTTCTGTAATCGTGCCGCCGCCCACGACGGTATCGCCGTCGTAAAACACGACCGCTTGCCCGACCGTGATCGCGCGTTGCGGATCCGAAAAGGTGACTTTCACTTGCGAAGTACCGTACGGCTCGATCACCGCCTCTGCTTCCCGCTGCGAATACCGCGTTTTGGCGGTAACCGTCATCGGTGCTGTCAGTGTCGGGATCGAAATCCAATTAAGCCGATCCGCGATCAATGTGTTTGTGAAAAGATCCTCACTTTTGCCGAGCGTAACGGTATTGCGAGCAGCATCCTTGCGCACCACGAACCGCGGCTCACCGAATGCGACGCCCAAACCTTTGCGCTGACCGATAGTATACCCGATCATACCGCTGTGTTTACCGATAACCTGCCCATCCATATCCACAAAATCGCCCGGCTCGCGCTGAATGCCCATTGTTTGCTGCAAAAAAGCCGCGTAATCGCCGTCGGGGATAAAGCAGATATCCTGACTGTCCGGCTTGTGAGCCGACTCCCAGCCTTGTTCTGCCGCCAATACACGCAAATCCGCCTTGTGGTGCTCACCAAGCGGGAATACCGTGTGCGCCAACTGCTCTTGTGTCAAAGAGTATAAGACGTAGCTCTGATCCTTTGACGCGTCTGCCGCTTTTTTAAGCAAATAACGGCCGCTTTCCGCCCGTTCAATACGCGCGTAGTGTCCTGTCGCCACCGCGTCAAAGCCTTCTTCCAAGGCGCGTGTAAGGAGTCTGCCGAACTTCACTTCACGATTGCACA